>JBGSMR010000374.1:0-3337 GCA_041740065.1 Chthoniobacterales bacterium | reverse complement strand
CCAACACCTCGCCATAGTCGCTGCGAATTGGAAACATCACCCGATTGCGGAAGCGGTCATAGACGCCTCGACCCTCACGTTCCGTTACGAGTCCGGCGCGCACCAGTTCCGCTGCCGAATAACCTGCGGCTTCCGCCCAATCGAGCAGTGCGTCCCAGCTCTCCGGCGCAAATCCAATCTGCCAGCGGGCGGCGACGTCCGAGGTGAGTTTCCGGGTTTTCAAGTATTCGCGGGCTCCGGCGCCAATTGCCCGACGCATAAGATTGGTGTGAAACCATGCAGAAGCTTCGGCGTGCAGTTTCAGCAATCGGTCGCGCTGCCCGCGATTTGCAATATCTTCGCTGGTTTCCTCCTGGATCTCGATCCCCGCACGGCGTGCCAAGCGGCGCACGGACTCAGGAAAATCGACGTGCTCGTAATCCATCACAAACCGGAATACCGATCCCCCAGCTCCGCATCCGAAACAATGAAACGATTGCCTCGCCGGATTTACATGGAACGACGGTGTCTTTTCCTGATGAAATGGGCACAGTCCCCGCCAACTGCTCCCGGCCCGCTTGAGCTGCAGATAAGAGCCAACGACGTCCACAACGTCACTAGCTGCTGCAACCTGCGCAACTGCATCATCCGAAATCCGAGCCATATCCCGCCAAAATAACTTGAGGCACGCGATCCGGCGAGTGAGATTAGAAGAATATCATGCGACGCATTATCGTCCTCTTCCTTGCACTCCTTAGCGCCACCCTACCCGCACGCTCCGCATCAGATCCCGAGATCCCAACCGGCGCTGTTGTGGTGGTGCCGCTCGACGGCCCTGTAACTGACGCGCAATTTGTTTTCCTACGCAGAATTCTAAAGTCTGCCGAGACTGCGGATGCATCGGCGTTTGTTCTTAATATGAACACTCCCGGGGGATCGCTTTCCGCAGCGGTGGAGATTCTGAACCTGCTTCAGAAGACAACAGTCCCGACCTACACATGGGTTAACACCAATGCCGGATCCGCAGGCGCCCTCATCGCGCTGTCGACCAAACATGTATATATGGCTCCCGTGAGCGCGATCGGTGCGGCAGCCCCTGTATCATCCGGCGGCACCGAAATTCCCGAAACCATGAATGACAAAATCGTGTCGTATTATTCTGGATATTTCCGGAGCGCTGCCGAAGCCAATGGCTACAATCCTGAGCTTGCGGAGGCATTCATTACCAAAGAAAAAGAGTTCAAAATCGGCGATACCATCATCAGTGCCGAAGGATCGCTCCTTACTCTGTCGGCTCAGGAAGCGGTCCGTGTCTATGATGGGAAGCCACTGCTTGCGTCAGGCCTTGTGGCAAATATCGATGAGTTGAAAGAAAAGGCGGGGCTCGCCGGTCCGACAGTGGAGATCGAGCCCAGCGGATTCGAGAAACTGGCCCAATTGATCACCACGCTGGCACCGCTCTTTTTGCTCGGCGGAATCATCGGCGCTTATATCGAATTCAAAAGCCCCGGATTCGGGGTGGCTGGGTTTCTATCCGCACTGTGTTTTCTCACGTTTTTTGGCGGCCACTACATTGCTGGACTTACCGGCCTTGAGGTTGCTGCATTTTTTGTTCTCGGGCTAATTCTCATCGTCCTGGAACTGGTATTTTTTCCCGGCATCCTGGTGTTGTCGACGCTCGGAGCTGCCCTCATGTTAGGATCCATGTTATTCGCCATGGTGGATTATTTCCCGGGCGAATCGATCGTCCCAACCATGGATATGCTTGTGCAGCCGATGATAAATCTCGGGATTACGATGTTGCTTGCCATATTAGTGATCAGCGCGCTGGCGCGCTACCTACCGGATCTTCCAATTTTCCGCCGGTTGATGCTCGCATCCGTTTCGCCGCTCGGAACATCCATTCCCACAACCAGCGGAACCAGTCTATTTGAGCGGCATGCGGATGTCGGCGATGTGGGCACGGCATCGACCGTGCTGCGCCCGGCAGGCAAAGCCATGATTGGTAGCGCATACCTAGACGTTACGACAGATGGGGATTTTATTGATCCTGGCACCCGGGTGATTGTCACCCATGTCGATGGACGACACATCACCGTTGCAGCGGTGATGGAATAAACCCAGCCGGCGTAACGATGGCATTCACCCGTTGATCATGTCGCTCCGCAGGAACGCGAGCAACAATTTGCAGATCGAATGCCACTCCGATCCGTCGACAGTCTGCCGATGTTTTTTCCAAAATGGCATCATAGTATCCCCGCCCGCGGCCCAATCGGTGCCCCTCCGCATCAAACGCAAGGCCCGGAACAAGGATGATCTCTGCCTCCGCCACATCAACACACAGCGATGCGACAGGTGGCGGCTCAAGAATGCCAAAGCGCCCCGGGGCCAGCTGATCGGGTGAATCGATTCGATAAAATGTTGCGCCATTCTCGCTCACCCGCGGGTAAGCAAACTGCGTACGATCAATCGAGCGGTTCAACCACCATTCCGGCTCCGAGGCCAACGGAACAAACGCCAGCGCTAGACGCGGTTGTAGAATCGCGAGCGAATTTTCGAGTTGAACGGAGATAGATTTCGACGCAATCGCCCGATCTTTGGAATCCATTTCCCCGAGACGGAGGCGCATCAATTGGCGGAGGATTTGCTTTTGCTGGAAAATCATTCAGGGTAATAGCGAAGTATGGTTCAGCGATTTTTAAAACGTGGGATTCACAAGGCAGGCCAAAGTTTAGCCAATGCACAGGCAGAGACCCGAGCGACCCCCGATCACCACATTACGATGAAGCCCGGCGCGGGCTGGCACAAACGGAATTTTCTCACAGAAGTGTTAATTCCCTCGATGTTCACCAAGCGCGACGGACGCAATGCCTGCCCCGTATTCCCGCCGCTGGGGGAAAACGACATCTGTATCACGTGGACCGGTCACGCGTCTTTTCTCATCCAGACACGCACCGCCAGCATCCTGATCGACCCGAACTGGGCGAAATGGCTGAAGGTCATCAAGCGCATCCGTCACCCCGGCATCGAGCTCCGCGACCTTCCGGACATTGATCTCGTCCTCGTTACTCACGCGCATTTTGACCACCTCGACCGCCGCACCCTACGTGCCGTCGCCGCAGAACAGCCGATCATAGTGCCAAAAAATGTTGGCAACCTGGTCCACGACCTCGGATTTAACCACGTCCATGAACTGTCGCATTGGGAATCCATCGAGTCTAACGGACTGAAAATCACACTGACTCCTGCCTACCATTGGGGCGCTCGCATGCTGCATGACTCCCACCGGGGATTTGGAGGATTCCTGATCGAATACAACGGTCGCACCGTACTGCATTGTGGTGACAGTGCATACGCG
>JBGSMR010000334.1:0-3534 GCA_041740065.1 Chthoniobacterales bacterium | reverse complement strand
GCCATTCTGGAAGCGATTAACCCGGATTTTGTCAGTAAGTCCGCGGCCGTTGACACCCTGACGTCTGCTCCCGTGGACTTCCGGGAGGTTCTGAGTGATCGCGTGCGGTTCTTCTCGGATCGCTTCCCGGCGGGCGCTTATTCGTATCAATATCTTGCCCGTGTCCGCAATGCGGGCGAGGCGGTTGCTCCGGCGGCGAAGGCAGAAGAAATGTATCGTCCGGAACGCTTTGGACTCAGTGAAATCGAAACGCTCACCAGCACGGCTGCTAAATAGGTCGGCTATCGTTTCAGGCTGTATCGCGACGACACTGCTAACTGTTGGCGCGGTGATCTGGCTGTGCAGCGCGAAGATGCCTCCCGATTTTGCCACCCCGATTCGGCCAAGCGCGGAGTTTTTTGACCGTCATGGCGTTCCACTCCGCGCTCTTCTGGTGGATAAGACGCTGATTACGCGCCCGCTGACGGCAGACCAACTCCCGCCGCACGTCATCGCGGCTGTCCTTGCAGCCGAAGACAAACGCTTCTATCAACACGCGGGTATCGACGTCTGGGCATCGCTTCGGGCGGTTGCGCAGGCGGTCCAGCACGGAGAATTTCGCTCCGGGGCATCGACGATCTCGCAACAAGTCGTCAAACTCATCCGCCCGGGAAAACGCACCCCTGCGCAAAAGCTCAACGAGATCCGGTTCGCAATCGCCATTGAAAGAAACTGGGGCAAACAACGCATCCTGACCGAATACCTGAACCGACTGGAATTCGGAGATCTTCAGCAAGGAATAGAATCCGCCGCACGCTATTATTTCGCGAAGCCTGCAGCGGCATTGAGCATCGCTGAGGCTGCATTCTTGGCCGCATTGCCAAACGCGCCCACCCGGCTGAATCCCTACGATAATCCGACGGGAGCTCGCACACGCCAGCAATACATTTTGAATCGGATGCTGGCAGAAGGGTCCATTTCCGCGAGCCAGCACGCCCTCGCCAGCGGGGAGCACCTTGTATTGGCGCCCCGGGGTCATATGTATCAGGCACCGCATTTTGTGGATCTTCTGCTCACGCGCTCGCAGCTTCTACCCGCATCGGGTGGAGAAATCCCTACTACATTAGACCTGGAGCTCACAAATATTGCGACACGCATGTTGAACTCTCAACTGGCGGCGGTCCGGGATAAAAACGTCGGAAAGGGGGCGCTTGTCGGGGTGCCCAATCCGACAGGCGACATCCTTGCAATGGCAGTTGCAGGCCCACCCCATGACGACGCAACCGGCCAAGTCAACTGCGCGTGGATGCCGAGGTCTGCGGGATCTGCGATTAAGCCATTCACATATCTTCTCGCCCTGGAGTCCGGCGCATTCCCTGGAACCCTCGTCGCCGATGTCGCGACTTCCTTTGCCACGCCCACGGGAGTGTATCGACCAAATAACTACAATCGCCGGTTTTATGGCCCGGTCAGCCTGCGATTCGCTTTAGGCAACTCACTAAATATTGGAGCGATCCGCACGTTGGAAATGGCAGGTGGACCTGACCCATTGCTCCGACTTCTGCGCAACCTCGACATTTCCACACTCGGTCATCCTGCGGAACATTATGGACTGGGACTCACGCTCGGGAATGGAGAAACACGCCTCACCGAACTAGCTACCGCGTATGCCACGATTGCCCGACTGGGGATCCATCGACCAATGCGGCTTCTGCGCGATGGGGCCTCATCAGAAACATCTAGTCGCCTGGTTTTTTCAGCCGCTTCCGCGTGGCTTGTTGCGGATATGCTTTCAGACAATGCGGCCCGGGCATCATCCTTCGGATTCAACTCTTTCCTTGCGCTCCCCTTTCCCGCGGCGACCAAGACAGGAACGAGCTCCGATTACCGCGATAACGTCGCCGTGGGGTTCACCCCCGAGTTCACTGTGGCCGTCTGGGTCGGAAATGCCGATGGATCCCCGATGCGCGAGATCACGGGTGTCACCGGTGCCGCCCCGGTGATGCATGAGATGCTGTGTCACCTCAACCACACGTTCGGGATATCGTCATTTGAACGTCCGAAGGAGGTGCAGGATGTCTGGATTCACCCGTTGTTAGGGAAACAAGTTCCGGCGGGTTCACCGTCGGCCGTTTCTGAAGTATGTGTTTTACCGCCGGCCTTCGCAACCGCAGATGAACTCCAACCCGACGGCACTGTCCGGCTGTCATCTGACTACACCGAGTGGCTTGCAAGTCCGCACAACATGCTAGGAAGCCTCGTATCGTCCGAAGTGCGCAACGGGACGCTTGCCATTTTATCGCCAGATCAGGGGACAATTTTTTATCTCGATCCTGATCTTCCCGGCGAGCGACAGCGTGCGGTATTCCGGAGTAACGGAGCCCATTCTGTGCGCTGGCGTTGCGAAACCTTGGAGCGGGGTGCAGATGGCGAGGGCTTCGTGCTTCAAGCGGGCAGACATCAGATCACTGCCGAAGATCCGGAGACGAAGCAATCGGCGTCGACATGGATTGAGGTGCGGGAGCTGTGACGAAGCATTACCCCAGACGGGCCGCGGCCGCCTGGACCTTCGCAAGTGCGTCCGTGTGGGATGTGCCAAATGCGCACAAATGCCCCATCTTCCGGCCCGGACGCGGAGTGCGCTTGCCGTATAAGTGAAGCTTGATCTCGGGATCAGCGAGCGAAGCAGCCCACTCCGGCTCCCCGTGATTCCAGATGTCTCCGAGCAGATTTTTCATCGCGATCGGGCGCAGGAGTTCGACGGACCCGAGCGGCAGCCCGCAGACTGCTCGAAGTTGTTGTTCGAACTGGCTGGTGACACAGGCATCAAAGGAAAAATGCCCGCTGTTGTGTGGGCGGGGAGCAAGTTCGTTCACGATCACCCGGCCATCGGGCAGGAGAAAAAACTCCACGGCCAATAACCCGATGACATCGAGCGCCGTGATGACGCGCCCCGCGATCTCAATGGCTTCCTGCGCGGATGCCTCGGGCACCCGTGCGGGAATCACCGACAAGTCGAGAATGTGGTTGGTGTGAATATTTTCCACCACCGGAAAAACAGCGACCGAATGGTCCCGTCCCCGGGCAGCGACCACAGAAAGCTCCTTCGCAAACGGCACCCATGCCTCCAACACGCCACGCGGTGCATCGAGGGATGCCCATGCCTGTGCGGGATCATCGCCGACGCGGATGCGGACTTGTCCTTTGCCATCGTAGCCAAAGTCTGCCGTTTTCAGCACACCCTGCCCGCCAAGCTCATTGAGCGCCACAGCGAGAGATTCTGAAGAATCCACCACTCGGAAATCAGCGCAAGGGATTCCGGCATTCTGGAGAAATGTCTTTTCCCGTTCGCGGTTCTGGCAGATGTGAAGCACCTCGCCTCTCGGGGCTACCGGAGTGATCGCAGCGACCGCGTCAATCGCGCTGACCGGGATGTTTTCAAATTCGTACGTCACGACATCCACGCTACGGGCAAAATCCTCCAAGGCGGCCAGATCGGAATAGAGCGCCGAAACTTCCCGGTCGCTGACCTGTCCTGCCGGACAACCTGGTTCT
>JBGSMR010000320.1:0-11692 GCA_041740065.1 Chthoniobacterales bacterium | reverse complement strand
AATCAAGCCCCGACAACCACGCGCTCTGCCAAAACCACAATATCTTGTCGTCCTCAACCCCTCAAAACTTACCGCCCACTTCCAACCCTTCTCTATCACCGGTTTTCCGGACAGGCTCTCATTAAGGGATGATAATTATTCGGTTTAGAGGTCGGGTAGAAGACAATTGGGGGCGAAATATTTGATATCTTCGGCTTGCCAAATGGGTTTGGGTTATCATGCTACGTGCACTATGAGTATTGACATTCCCGCTTTGGAAACCGCGGCCCGCGATGCACGTGGACTCGCAATCGACGCTGTTACCGCCTGCAAGTCCGGACACCTCGGGCTCCCGCTGGGTGCCGCAGAGATTGGTGCGGCACTTTTTGGCGTAACATTGAGCTACAATCCGGATGAACCCAGCTGGTTAAATCGGGATCGTTTTATCCTCTCCGCAGGGCATGGTAGTATGTTCCTTTACAGTTGGCTGCACTTGTCCGGGTTCGCTATCAGCCTCGATGAGGTCAAAAACTTTCGCCAACTCCACAGCATCACGCCTGGTCATCCGGAATGGCACGAGACGCCGGGGGTGGAGGCCACTACGGGCCCCTTGGGACAAGGCGTTTCGAATGCCGTAGGATACGCCGTTGCATCGAAGATGGCGGAAGCCCGATTTAACACCAATGAGCATACGATTTTTGATCATCACGTGGTTTGCCTAGCGGGGGACGGCTGTCTGCAAGAGGGGATTGCCCAAGAGGCGTCCGCGCTTGCAGCGCATTTGGAGTTGGATAATCTGATTTTGTTTTATGATTCCAATAACGTGACGTTGGATGCTATGGGGCCAGTATCGCAGAGCGAAGATACCGCGGCGAAATACAAAGCATACGGCTGGGAAGTGCACGAAATTGACGGTCATAATCTGGCAGAAATCATTTCGACGTTTGAGAAGGCGAAAAAGGCAACGAGCGGGAAGCCGCAGTTCATCGTTGCCAAAACACTCATCGGCAAAGGAATCCCCGAGGTTTGTGGAACAAATAAGGCACACGGGGAAGCGGGTGTGAAATTTTCTGACTCCGCACGTGCCGGGCTTGGGTTACCTGACGAGAAGTTTTTTGTCGCTCCAGGCACACGTGAGTTTTTCTCTAATCATGCAGCAACGCTCAAGGCGGCTTACGCGGATTGGGAAAAGAAATACGCCGCATGGCGTTCGGGCAATGCCGATCTTGCAGCAGAGATCGACGCTGCGGTCGCTGGTGAGGTGCCCGATTTGCTTGCATCCATACCGGAATTTGATCCAGCAGAATCCATTGCCACTCGTAAGGCTGGCAGCATTGTCCTCCAAGCCGTCGCCAAGGCGATGCCATTGGTGATAAGCGGCAGCGCTGATCTTCACGGCTCGACGCTTAATTATATTGTCGACGGCGGCGATTTCAGCAGCAAGAACCGCGAGGGCCGGAATATGCATTTTGGCATTCGTGAGCACGCGATGTGTGGGATGCTGAATGGCATTGCCTACGACGGAATTTTCCGTCCGAGTGGAGCGACATTTCTTGTGTTTGCGGATTATGCACGGGGTGCGATCCGGTTGGCAGCGTTGGCAAAGTTGCCGGTGGTTTATATTTTCACCCATGATTCCGTGGGCGTAGGCGAGGATGGACCGACGCACGAGCCCGTTGAAACGGTCGCAGGCCTCCGAGCGATTCCCGGGCTCGATGTGATCCGCCCCGCAGATCCTGAGGAAACAGCCGGTGCATTCGCTGCGGCATTTGAGAAGACAAATGGCCCAACAATGCTCGTGCTTACCCGCCAGAACCTTCCCACACTCAACGAAATCCCCGTCGAAATCCGCCGCAACGGAATTAAGCTCGGGGGTTACATCGCCCGTAAGGAAACTGCGGAATTGGAAACGATCCTTCTCGCCAGCGGCAGTGAGGTTCAGCACGCACTCAAGGCTGCTGACGAATTGGGCGCCGGAACGCGAGTCGTGTCGATGCCGTGCTTCGAGCATTTCCTGGCGCAGTCGGCAGAATATCAAGAGGAAGTGCTTCCGAAATCCTGCCGCAAACGCGTGAGTATCGAAGCGGGAGTCTCTGATCCCTGGTTCCGGTTTGTGGGACTGGACGGAAAAACGGTCGCCATTGACCGCTTCGGAATGAGTGCCCCCGGTGGCACCGTAATGAAACTCCTCGGCATGACTCCGGAAAAGGTAGTCGAGACCGTGCGCTCGCTGTAGTCCTCATAAGACCCGCCCTCTCAATCAAAAGCCCGGCCGCGTTCTTGCAGTCGGGCTTTTGGTTTTCTAGTTAGCCTTTGGTCTTAACAGTCACCGTCACAGCCTCGATGCGCATCGATTTGTCTACAGCTTTCATCATGTCGTAGAGCGTCAGTGCGGCGATGCTCACTGCCGTTAAAGCCTCCATCTCCACGCCAGTCCGAGCGGTGGTCTTTACACTCGCTTGGATGTCGATGCGTGTTTCATGCACGAAAAATTCGATGCTCACTGATTCCAATGGCAGTTGATGGCACATCGGGATCAGGTCACTCGTGTGTTTGGCAGCCTGAATGCCGGCCACCCGAGCCACTGCAAGGACGTCTCCTTTTGGCAGCGCCTGCCGCTTGAGCAAATCGACGGTTGCTGCATCGCAGTGGAGCGAACCGGTGGCCATCGCGTGACGCGGAATGACGGGTTTTCCACCCACATCGACCATGCGTGCTTCACCGGAGGTGTCCATATGACTGAATGTGTTTGAGTTCATAGATGGATGGGTAATACGACGGCAACTCCGTCGGAGGAAGTGTTTTCAAGGATCAAGGCATTCGCGCGGACCAGCGGGGTGAGATCGCCTGAGTGTTTCCACGGGAGGGGAGTGGCAGTCCAGTTCCCGAAATCTCTGGTCAAAAATGCGGGTGTCCAAGTCCGTCGTCCGTCGCCGCTGTCAGAAATTGGAATGCTCACCTGGGCTTTGATCAATGCGGCAGGCTCCTGTCCGTGGAGTCGCGAGATTGCCCTATCGACGAATGCATGAAAACATACCCAATGGGAAAGCGGATTACCGGGGAGTCCGAAGGCGATCTGCGCACCCCGAGTGGCAAAAATCAATGGCCCGCCTGGGCGGCTGTTGATCCGGTGCGTATGGATAGTAAATCCGCCGGATTCGAGGGCATGTCGCGTGTGATCGCGATCCCCTGGGCCAGAGCCACCGGAAATCAATAGGATCGATGGGTGGCAATCTGAGACCACCTCGACCAGTTGCTTGCGATCATCTCGCAGCGCAATCGCACGGGAGGAAACTTCCGCATCGGACAGAAGGGCATATAACATTGGACCATTGCTGTCGTAGGTCTCTCCCGTCAGCAGTGGTGCGCCGACGGGGACGATTTCATCCCCGGTGACTACGTGCAGGCAGGATGCCCTCCTCACGACCTCAAGTTCAGCGATCCCTGCTGACGCCAGCAATGCCAAGGCGCCGGGAGTGATTCGTTTGCCTCGCTCGAGAATCACATCTCCCGCGCGAAAAATTCCGGCCTTGGGCCGAATAAATTTTTGCTCCGCGAGTGGCGTGTTGTCACGCAATCGCACGGTGCCGCCCGTGACGATACAATCTTCCTGTTTCTCAATAGCGAAAGTTCCGTCGGGGACCACTCCTCCGGTGAGGATCCTCACCGTCTCGCTACGGCGTAATTGGATGGCAGAAGGTGCCCCTGCCGCCACAAGGTCTGTGATCTTGCATTCGCCAGGTGTCGCGGATGCGAAAGCAAACCCGTCCATTGCGCTTTGATCGAATGCGGGCTGATCGGTGGTGGCCGTCACGTCGCTGGCCGTAACCCTGTGGTTAGACTTTTGGAGGCTAATCGATTCGCTTGGCAGGGAGGTTACTTGGGTGTCAATTGCGTTCCAAAGTTGCTCGATTTCCATCATGATCGCACCGCCTTGACTTTCCAGATTGGCACGTCGACCTTCAGCCGGTCCATAAATTCTGACACTACGGTAAACGCAGCAGCGCGGTGTTTGCTTGTTATTTCAACTATGATCGCTGCCTCACCCACAGGGATCGTACCCAGGCGATGCTGGACACGGGCAGAGTCGAATCCATAGTCCCGATGCAGAGATGTCAAAATGTGATGGATCGTTTGAGTAGCCATCGGCTCATATCCCTCGTAGGTGAGTGCGGAAATCTGAGCATCGTTCTCCTCGGGCCGGACGATTCCTGTGAATCGTGCTACCGCACCCGACGGGATGTGATTTTTGTCCGGCAGCGCAAGTGGGCTATTGGTGACTAGAACTTCTATGATCATCCACCAGACACAGGTGGAAGGATCGCAGCCTCTCCGTCGGGAGCGATTTGTTGCCCTTCGGTGAGGTATTGGCAATCGGATGCGATACGGCAGTGCGGGCGCAAGGCCGCAAGGCCCGGGTGTCGGCGGATCGCTTCCTGCCAGAATTCGTCTACGCTCAATGGCAGAGTGACCGGCCACTCCTCGGTGGCGCATCCCGCGGCGTCCGCAGCTTGTGCGAAGTAGAGAATGGTCATCGGTTAATCGGGTAATGTTGCGTTCTTGGCCTCTTGCCTCGCACGACCAATGATCCCTTTAAAGTGCAATGGCACAAGCGCCGCGCCTACAATTCCCCACGAGCAATTGACGAGGAATCCGGTGAGCGAGATCGATACCGCCATGGCTGCGCTGATCCCTGCAAGTTGGCCAAGCATGATCACAAACACCTGCTCCCGCACCCCCACGCCACCGACACTAATGGGAAGTGCGCTGATGATATCTGCGGCGGGCATGATGGTCGAGAGTTGAACATAATTGATCGGTGCTCCAAATGCGCGGGCGCTGCAGTAAAAAACTGCAAAGTAGGCGGCGAACATAAAGAGAGACAGCAGCGATGCCCAGAGCGTTGTGCGCCATTTGCTGGCTAACAAAGCGTATCCTGAACCCATATCGACGACCAGTTTGCGGACGGGTGCCCATTTGGGAAGGTGATCTGTCCATCCTTTGACGGCGATGAGAAGAGAGATTCCAATGAATGCGAGCGCGACCAGTTGGTAGAGGATAACGAACTTCACAACCGTCGATGCAAGAGCGCTCTGGATGAGCCAGTCGTAGTTCCAGACTGTTAAAGCGAGGGTGATCAGGATCAACGCGCCGAGTCCGCTCACGCGGTCCATAATGATTGATAATAGCGACGTCGTTTTTCGGTTGCCGCGTTGCACGAGGTAGGCGACACGAATGAGGTCACCGCCTGCAGCGCCGAGCATAAACGTATTGCAGAACAACGCCACGAGGCAGATTTCCACGCTTTTCCAGAAAGGCAATTCGATCCCGAGAACTTTCAAAAACAACCGCCAACGTACCGCACCCACGAGATTTTCTGCTCCGGCGATCAGAATTCCCCAGAGCAGCCAAGAGCCATTTGCTGTTCGAATTGCTTCTACCGCCTGGGCACGGAACTCGGCATCGTGAAAAAAGAATGCCAGCAAACCAACCGTAACGATGACTTGAAACGTGACGAGAAACCATCGGGTTAGCGAGCTAGATGCGCGCTGCGGGGCGGGATCCTGAATATGGGAGACGATGTTTTTGATAGGAGAAGTGATAGCGCGCCAAATTCCAGCGATTGTCGCAAGGACAAAAATCCTGACTCGCACTCCGGGCGGTGCGATGAGTAATTTAAATGCCGAATGCCCCGGAGTACATCCAACCGCAATCCAACCTTTTCTTCGGCCTCCCAGGCACTGGGAGACTGCCCTGAGCGCCGTGCCCCAGCGGTGGGTAGTCGGCGTGATCCGTTTGCGTACGCGCTTCAGGCGTTGAGCGTGGGGTTATTTTTTGGGGGCGGCGTTGTGGTCACTCTGCTATGGCCCGTCGTCCGGTTGTTGTTCGGTCGAGCGCGCTGCGCACACTATGGCCCGTTAGTTCTGCAAAGGCTCTTTCGTGCATTCCTTGCGATGGGGCAGGGGCTCGGGTTGTTTCGTGTGAACTGGCCAGATGCTCATGCATTAGCCGGGATGCGAGGCAAGGTGGTGGTTGCGAACCATCCTGGATTGCTTGATGCCGTCTTTCTTCTCTCCGAGATCCCGCATGCGTCGTGTGTGATGCGGGCCAGCCTCACGCGGGTCCCTGCCTTCTTGGGATCCGCGCAGTTGGCTGGCTATATCCGCAATGACCGGGGAGCCGAGATGATTCGGGCATGCGTGCGTAAGCTGCGGGCAGGGGACAACCTGCTGATATTTCCTGAGGGCACGCGCACCCGGCATGCTGAGGGTGTAATCAACCGTTTTAAAGCAGGCTTTGCGCTTGCTGCGGTAGCTAGTGGTGCACAGGTCCAGTCGATCTTTATTGACCAGAGCCAACCCTACTTCACGCAGGGCTTGAGAGTGCTGGAGCCGGTTTCAATACCTGTCGTTTTGAACATCAGACTCGGCGAAGCGTTTGTTCCTGCACCTGGCGAATCGGCCCGTGACTTTGCAGAGCGGGTCGAAAATTACTATCGGACAACGCTGTGCGCTCCTGCTCATGCGAGAAAGGGTGCATCGTGACCGGAGTGGCGCACTGTATTATTTTACCTTCGTACAATAGCGGCCCTGCTCTCGCCCGGACGGTGGAAGCGATCAATCCTTCTGGCGTGCCTGTGTGGGTGGTCATCGATGCAAGCACGGACGGGAGCGAGCATGCACTCGGGGCACTCGGAGAGAGCGTGCGTGTCATTCAACTCACGAAAAATAGCGGCAAGGGCAGCGCCGTGCTAGTTGGCATGCACGCAGCGCTGGCGGCGGGGTATACCCACGCGCTGGTCATGGATGCGGACGGACAGCATGATGTGAATTCCTTACTTCCATTTATAAGGATCTCGTTGGAAAATCCTGATGCGATGATTCTGGGTGTGCCGATATTTGGCCCCGAGGCGCCATCGGAGCGGGTCAATGGTCGTCGAATTGGGAATTGGTTTGCTGATTTCGAAACGCATTGGCTGGGTGTGCGTGACTCACTTTTTGGGTTTCGAATTTATCCCATCAGGCCATCGGTTTATATCCTTGAGTCCATCCGATCAGCACGAAGATTTGATTTTGACACCGAGTTGGCGGTGCGCCTGGTCTGGGCTGGTGTGCGGCCGATTAACATCGAGACGCCGGTATTTTATCCCCACACGGACGATGGCGGGGTGACACATTTTCGATATCTCCGGGATAACTTGCTTTTGATTTGGACGCACGCGCGATTGATCTGCGGGATGGTTTTGCGATTGCCACGATTGTTGCGTTTTCGAAAGGAATGGGCGTGAATTTGCGTCGGCTGTTGCTGGCGGCTGCTGGAATGGGAGCCGCGCTGCCGTTCATTGCGGGAAAACGCGCGTGGTGGGCGTGGCCTGTCGCGCATGCCACGATCATCCTTCCGACTGTCACTCGGAACCACGGGGTGTGGGGGCCTCTGGTGCGTAGTTTCGCGACGCCCTCGCGCGAGGTTTGGTTGACGATCGATGATGGTCCCACGCAGGCCACCACGCCCGGAGTTCTGGATTTGCTGAAGAAGTATGATGCCAAGGCAACGTTTTTTTTGATTGGTTCTCGCGCTGACCGCCTGAGAGCTGTTGCGAAAAGTGTCGTCGAAGCGGGTCACGGGGTGGGGAATCATACCTATCACCACTGGTCCAGCTGTTGGTGGAGTTTGCCTCCGTCGCTTGTGCGCAGCGAAATCGAACGTGGCGGTGATGCCATCCACGCGGCGACTGGAGTCTATCCGAATGAATTCCGCTGCCCGGTGGGAATGACCAATCCGTGGGTCCATCCCGTGCTGAATGCTGGAGGACAGCCACTCATTGGCTGGAGCGCGAGCGGAATGGATGGGTTGGGGGGGCGTGGGACGGTGGTTGTTGATCGGATAATGCGTCGTATCCAGCCGGGTGCAATTGTGGTTTTGCACGAGTCCGAGACGGATGCGGAGCGACGTCTGGAAACGTTAACGTTGCTGCTTGCGCGATTGGCCGCCGACGGCTGGCGGTGTGTGCTACCGAAACAGGGACAATTTTCTTAGATGGATCCGAAACGTGTAATTGCCGACACGCGTCCGCACAATGAACGCTGGTTTTACCGGAAGATGTATTCGGCGGAAATTTTTCAGCTGGTCTGCCGGTTGCATCATTTGTTTGGTCGTTCGTTTTATCGCATGGTGGCGTGGACGATCGGCTGGGCCTACGCCCAGACTCAGCCCGGGGTCGTGCGAACGGTCCAGGAAAACTTGGGGCTATTGCAGCCTTCGGGCGTATCCGTGGCAGAAGCGAAGCGCGTGTTCAGTAATTTTGCGGTTACGATTGGAGATTATTTCACCGTGGGAAATATCGCGCAGTCCCAAGCCGATGCATGGTGTATCGAACGTGAGGGGAAGGAGCACCTGAGCGCTGCCCAGCAGGCGGGAAAAGGTGCAATTCTCGCCACCGGACACTATGGATTTTTCGAATTCGGTGCCTTGCTCATCGGAAGGATGGGGTGGGATATCAGCGTTGTCACCCAAGCCGAGCCATCTGCCGCGCTCACGGCCTGGCGCGCTGCCTTCCGCAAACGTTGGGGAGCCGACACCATCGAGATCGGCACGGATGCGTTTGCTTCCTTGCGGGTGCTGAAAACACTCGAAGCGGGGAAGTTTGCTGCTATGCTTATAGATCGTCCCTTCGGTGAGTTCACGACAGATGTGGAACTCCCTGGAGGAAAAGCGGTGTTTTCCAAATCGCCCGCGCTGATTGCCTATATGGGCGATTCCGCGATCATCCCTGTGGTCGTCGCAGCACTGCCTGGCGGGAAATACCGAATGGTCGCAAAGCCATGCATCTGGCCCCGTCGGCTGGGACTGCCGCGTGATGAAGCCGTGCAGTTCGCTACCCAACAGGTAGCCGCCGCACTGATGGAAGAATTCGTCCGCGATCCTGAACAGTGGTATCAGTTTCCTCCTCTCCGATAATTATGAAATTTCACAGCAAAATTCTTATTTTCACCGCCGCGTGTCTGGCCGCTGGTTTTATTGCTCACGCAGCAGAATTAGATGCTGCCTCAACGACGCGTATCCTCACTGACATTGCCGCTTCTCGCAAAATCGCAGGTGCCAATGAAGTCCGGTTTACCGAACGCCGCGCTTCTCCTCTCACCCATGAACCCATGATATCTACTGGAACCCTGGCACTTCATCCGGACGGCAGGTTTCGCCGGGAGACTGAGGGACGGAGCACGATGATCAACGACGGAGAATATCTTTGGATTTACTATCCTGCATTCGCTGAAGCTGAGAAGTACGCGCTTGCCACTCCAGGCCCTGCGGCTGATGCCATCGCGATTCTTTCTGAGGGACTGCGTCTTCAGGATGTGGAGCGGCGGTTTCGTGTGACTGCGGAACGGACGGGCACCGGCGTCCGGCTCACGCTAACACCCAAGGCCGGGCGCTTGCGAAAGCTGATTCGGACCATGCTAATCGACCTCGACGATTCTTCGCGACTGACCCGACTGGAATGGTTGGGTGGCCAAGGGGAGCAAACAGTTCTGGAATTCTCAGACGAACAAAAGTTGCCAGCGGACTCGGATCAATTTCGGTTTTCGCCTCCAGAAGGCATCAATATTGTGCAACCGTTGGGCAACTGATTGGCTTGCGAGTGTGGGGTAATCGGATCATAGTCCAGTTGATGAATGTTCTGATTCTCGCCGCTGGCTACGCAACCCGTCTGTATCCCCTCACGATAAATAAAGCCAAGCCGCTCCTGGAAGTGGCGGGTAAGCCCATGATTAACTGGGTGCTCGATAATCTCGCGCCGATTCCGGATATCGAGACGGTCTATGTCGTCACGAATAATAAGTTTGCCAACGACTTTCGGGAGTGGGCTGCCGGGTATTCTGCACAGCACCCAAGGTTCAAGATCAAGATCGTGAACGATGGATCGACGTCTGACGCTGACAAACTCGGGGCCATCGGCGACATCCATTTTGCGCTTGAATCCGAGGGGTTGTTTGGGACTGACCTGATTGTTGTCGCCGGCGATAATTTATTCAGTGAACCTTTAGCTGGGTTTGCGATTGCTGGTGCTGGGGCAGCCGCGACGATTGCCGTGTATGATGTTGGAGATTTCGAGTTGGTGAAAAAATACAATTCAATCTCGGTAGATGAGACGGGACGTATCACGCATTTCGTGGAGAAATCACCTAGCCCGAAAAGTACACTCAGCGGCATAGCACTTTATTACTACTGCAAAGATATATTGCCGTTAATCGAACTTTATGTCCGAGAAGGAAATAATCCTGATCAGCCCGGTCGCCTCATTGAATGGCTATTCACCCGCGTCGAGGTATCCACCTGGAAAGTTCCCGGCCTGTGGTTCGATATTGGTGGCACGGAATCGCTGATTGAGGCCAACGAAGTTTTTCAGCAATTCGTCCCGAGGCATTAATCGCCATTGCTCTCGGACCTCATGGGATTCCTGCCGAAGATCGATCTTCACCGCCATCTCGACGGCAGTGTGAGGCTGGAAACTATTCTTGAAATCGGAAAACAATATAACCTGGGACTGCCTGCGGAGACGTTGGAGAGATTGCGTCCGTATGTCGTCGTCTCAGAGCCTCAGCCAGGACTGATGGTGTTCCTGGCGAAATTCGAATGGATGGTCGGAATCCTTGTGAATGCGGAGGTTTGCCGCCGGGTCGCTTACGAAAATGTCGAAGACGCAAAACGAGAAGGAATCGATTACATTGAGTTGCGATTCAGCCCGGCATTCATGGCGGGCCCGCATGGATTGGATATGCAGGCGGTGTGTGAAGCGGTGGCTGACGGCGCTGCTGCGGGGGCGACTGAGTTCGATGTGGAAGTGCGACTAATAGGGATTCTGAGCCGAACATTTGGTGTGGAATCGTGCGCGCGTGAGTTGGATGCACTTTTGGCGATCCGTGATCGCCTGGTGGCGGTGGATCTCGCAGGCGATGAGGGACAATTCCCGCCGGAGTTGTTTGTACCCCATTTCAAGCGCGTCCGGGATGCTGGTCTGGGCGTGACCATCCACGCTGGTGAGGCCGCCGGTGCCGAGTGTGTCCGGGTCGCAATCGAGAAACTCGGCGCTACACGCATTGGCCATGGGGTGCGTGCGGTGGAAGACCCGTCTGTGATGCGATTACTCTGCGATCAACGCATCGGCATCGAATGCTGTCTTACCAGTAACCTACAAACCAGCACCGTGGCCTCGCTGAGTGCTCATCCGATCAGACAATTTCTCGACGCTGGTCTTTTAGCGACCATCAATACGGATGACCCCGGGATCAGCGCCATTGATCTGGATCACGAGCTCGATGTGGCAGCTCCTGCGGCAGGGCTTTCTCCTGAGCTGATCCTCCAAGCTCGGCGTAATGCGGTTGCCATCGCGTTTGACTATCGACGGTGACGGCCGAAGCGGTCGGTATTCGACCTGGTTGTAAACAATAGCCGGTGCAGAAGCCGGAAGTTCGAGCCAACCGCGCCTTGACCCAACTCCATTCAGCCGATACCTCATGACGGACAAATTTTTGCGTTCCGCTATGCCGTCCAATCTTTTCCGCATTTCTCTTCTCTACGCCGTCGCGTTTTTCTTTGGCATCCTGAGTATGGGCTACCAACAAGTCGCATCGCGGGTACTCGCGCCGTATTTTGGTGGAGATTACATCGTCTGGTCCGTGCTCATCAGTACGTTTCTCGCCGCTTTCACGCT
>JBGSMR010000294.1:0-3765 GCA_041740065.1 Chthoniobacterales bacterium | reverse complement strand
TTCTGAGCGATGACCGCTCGCTTCAGATCGAGGGACTTCCCTCAACAGCACGAGTAACGCTCACCCACCAATCATCAGATCGGCGCTTCGTGCTCCACTTGCTAAATGGCGTCACGATCAATCGTGGCGGTGCGGCAGCGGTGCATGGGGGAAATATTAGCGCTGCGATGTCATCGTATGAAGTGATTGAAGAAGTCCGGCCGATTTATGGCTTGCGCATCCGGGTCCGCGTTCAAGAACACGTTGAGGCAGTGACTGCCGAGCCAGGAGGCCGACAAATTCCATTTTCGCAGGATGGAGATTTCATTGTGTTTGCGTTGGAGCAGCTCTTGCACCACCAGATGCTGGCTCTCTCCTATTGAGGATCGATTCGCAACAAACTCCCCTGCCCTCGCGATCGATGCGTTTCTCTTGCAATTCAGCGCCTTGGGGAGACATATTCATTGGCCTCAATGGAAAACCTGATCGCTCTGCTCCAGCACAACCCCCTAATGCCCCGCGCTGATCTGGGGCGGCTACTTGGATTACCCGAAGATGAGGTAAAGGCGAAGATTGCGGAACTCGAAAAAGAGGGTGTGATTCTCGGCTACCAGACGGTCATAAATCGCGAGAAGTGGAACCCGAACACAGTAACTGCGGTGATTGAAGTCAAAATCACTCCGGAGCGCGATGGCGGATTTGATCGCATTGCCTCGCGGATCTCCAAGTTTGACGAAGTTCAGAGCTGTTATTTGATGAGTGGCGGTTACGATTTGCTCGTTCTCGTCGAGGCGGACAATCTGCGGCAGGTCGCCACATTCGTGTCCGAAAAACTCAGCACTATTGAGTCCGTCGTATCGACGGCAACAAGGTTTCGGCTCAAGACATACAAGGAAAACGGCGCATTTCATCACTTCGAGACGATTGCAGAGCGTTTGTCGGTTTCGCCGTGAGTATTCCGATCGCCGACCATATCCGTGATATCCCAAAATCCGGGATTCGCGACTTTTTCGAGATCGTGCAGTCGATGCAGGATGTCATCTCGTTAGGAATTGGAGAACCCGATTTCGTAACTCCCTGGCATATTCGTGAGGCGGCAATCTATTCCCTCGAAAAAGGCCGGACCGGATACACGTCAAATCTCGGCCTGCCCCGTTTGCGCCGCTCAATCTCCGACTATGTGTCGGGAGTCACGGGTGTGCGCTATGAACCTCTCACCGAGGTCCTGGTCTCCGTGGGAGTGTCCGAGGCTATTGATACGGCGCTGCGTGCTATCTTGAATCCTGGCGACGAGGTGCTTTTCCATGAGCCCTGCTATGTGAGCTACAGCCCCAGCATTGCACTTGCCCATGGAGTGGCTCGTGGCGTTCGCACCCACGCTGCTGATGATTTCAAGCTGCTTCCTGGTGCCCTAGATGCAGCGGTAGGCCCTAAAACAAAGGCGGTGTTGCTGAATTTCCCTACGAATCCCACTGGTGCCACTCTCACCCGCGAGGAAGCAGAAGCACTGGCAGAGGTTTGTCTGAGACGAAATTTAGTGCTGCTCACGGATGAGATTTACAGCGAGTTGACCTACGACGACCGCACCCACTTCAGTCCGCTATCCGTGCCTGGAATGAAAGAACGTACGATCTTCCTGCATGGGATGTCAAAAGCGTACGCGATGACCGGATTTCGTATCGGGTATGCTTGTGGTCCAGCCCCGCTGATCGAGGCGATGATGAAAATTCACCAGTATTCGATTCTTTGCGCGGCAACTACCAGCCAGGATGCGGCGATTGAAGCGCTCGAGCGGGGTGACGCGAGTGTGCAACGGATGAAACGGGAATACGAGTTGCGACGAAATTTCATCCGTTCTGCGCTAACCGACATGGGGCTTTCATGTGAACTTCCTAAAGGGGCATTTTATGCGTTTCCCGACATCCGGTCCACGGGCCTGACGAGCACGGAATTTTCTCACCGACTTCTGCGCGAAGAATCTGTGGCAGTCGTTCCAGGATGCGCCTTTGGCCAAGGTGGCGAAGGATTTGTGCGATGCAGTTTTGCCACGGGACTCGATCAGATAAAAACTGCAATGGCCCGGATGGCGACGTTTTGTTCCAGACTTCAAGGGGCGTGAGTCGATGAGCATTCCGGAGGCGGGTTGGCTTTTAGTTGCGGCTTTGTTGGCTGGCGCAATGAATGCCGTAGCTGGGGGTGGCACAGTGCTGACATTTCCTGCACTTATTTTCTTCGGAATGCCTGCAATTCAGGCCAATGCCACGAGCACACTAGCATTGCTCGTTGGCGTCTGCGGGAGCGTCACCGGGTATCGCCGCCAGATTGTGCAAGTCCGTGGTTTGATCTGGAGGTTCGCTGGAGTGAGTGTGGTTGGCGGATTACTTGGGGCGATGCTGCTGACGTGGACGAGTGAAGAAGTATTCTCAGACTTGGTGCCATACCTCCTTCTTTTTGCGACACTGTGCTTCCTGGGGCATGGGATCGTCAGGCGCTGGGTACGACAGAGTGAAATTGCCGTGAGCGATGGGCATTGGGGTTCCGGCGTGTGGCTGGCCATTGGGCTCCAATTTTTTGTTGCGGTTTACGGCGGATATTTTGGGGCGGGCATTGGCATTCTGATGCTCGCAGCGTTGGGGATCATGGGCATGGGGGACATCCACGAAATGAACGCGCTCAAAACGGTGCTCGGCGCGCTCATAAATATTGTGGCCACAGGCTACTTCCTCATGGCAGACCTGATCGTGTGGCCACAGGCAGCGGTCATGACCGTCGGTGCGACGTTGGGCTACTACGCAGCCGCACGAGTAGCGCTGAAAATCCCTCAAGCCTTGGTTCGTGGCATCGCGGCTGCCATCGGATTAGGAATTTCTGCCCTGATGTTCTGGCGGCAGCTGGCTGGAGGGTAGTGGAGCCAGGGTGCACTCCACCCCTCACCCTCAACCTATCGCTTTGTTGACTGCGTCGAGGACTGTCTTAACCGTCTTCACCCGAGCCGCCCATTTGAAATTCCCTGGAATCACCGTCCAAGGAGCATAATCTGTCGATGTCTTGGCAAACATGTCTTCGGCAGCAGCATTGTGCTCGTCCCATTTCTTTCGATTCCGCCAATCTTCATCGTTAATTTTCCAGTGCTTATAAGGATCGGCTTCCCGTTCTTTAAACCGGGTGAGTTGTTCTTCTTTGGATACGTGCATGAACAATTTCACGATAATCGCGCGATCATCCGTCCACTGTTTTTCCATATCGTTGATCTCGCGATACGCGCGCTGCCATTCGTCCACCGTCGCGAATTGCTCAACCCGCTCGACTAAAATCCGTCCATACCAAGAACGATCAAAAATGGCAGTGTCTCCATAAGAAGGGATCTTGTTCCAAAAGCGCCAAAGATAATGGTGCTTATACTCCTCAGGAGTGGGTTTCACAACCGAGTAAACCCGAATCAGGCGCGGATCGAGACGCTCTGTAAGACGTCGGATAGCGCCCCCTTTACCAGCTGCGTCGGGCCCCTCCATCACGACATCCGGAGCAGTGGCCAGTGGCCACCGAAACGATAGATCGGGTCGCCAGGACGCTCTCGCGATCGCTCAGCTGACCGGGCACCTCGGCACCTTTCGTCAGATGGCCGCCTTCGCGATCGTCTGACTTTGGGAACGGCAACTTGACGCCGATATTACATTCACGTAATATAACGCTTGTGTAATGGAGAGCCGCGAGAATGTCACACTCGAAATCGGAGCGGCTCGACGAGTTCTTCAGACGGCTGGCTGCAGCTGAACCCGCGGCGAG
>JBGSMR010000316.1:0-5520 GCA_041740065.1 Chthoniobacterales bacterium | reverse complement strand
CAGCGGTTGTTGCAGGAATTGCGAGAATTGGCAAATCGGGTGGACGTCGTTGTCGAAGGACGTGACATCGGCTCGGTGGTTTTTCCCGACACGCCATTTAAATTCTATCTCGATGCCCCGCAGATTCTCCGTCAACAGCGTCGCGAGGCCCAGGGCCAAAAGGATCAAATCGCGTTGCGAGACCAGATCGATTCGTCGCGGCACACCGCTCCCCTCGTGATCTCACCGGATGCGTGCGTGATTGACACCGGAGCGCTTGATCTAGACGGAGTGATCTTGGCAATTTGTGAGCGACTCGCCCAGTCCGGGCTTCATCCCGTGCAGCCATGACATTTGTTTACAATGTCTTCTCCAATCTGGCGAAGATCATTGCCTACGTCTTTTTTTCTTACCGCGTCATACACCGGGAACGCCTTCCCGAAGACGGCCCGCTGATTCTTGCGGTCAATCACCAAAGCTTTTTCGATCCACCTCTTGCTGGTATTTGCTCGAGGCGCGGCGTCTATTACCTCGCCCGAAAAACGCTGCTCAAGTGGCCATTTTTTGGTCCACTTTTTCCCGCGATGAATGTGATCCCCGTGGATCGGGATGGAAACGACATGGCTGCGTTGAAATCCGTGATCCGTGTCATCAAACAAGGAAATGGCGTCGTTTTATTTCCGGAAGGCACTCGATCACAGGATGGCAACCTCCAACCCGCTCAGGCAGGCATCGGATTCGTCATTGCCAAAACCTATGCACCAGTTGTGCCAATGCGGATTTTCGGATCGTTCGAAGCATTTCCAAAAAATGCAAAGTTTCCGCGGCGCACACCGGTCACCACGGTGATCGGCCACCCGATTATTTTTACCCAGGAGGATATTCCAGACAACAGCCGCGAGACGTATCAACGTCTGAGCGACCGGGTGATGGCTGCCATCGCAGAACTTAAGATCGATCCTGAAGATGAACGACGCGAATAAATACTCACTGACTACGGATGTTCGTGCCGGGACTCTCGTGTTGATAGTCCTTGCCGCGCTCGTCGCCTTACTAGCATCCCGACCACCTGCGATTCCTCAATCCGCGGTAATCACACCGCTCGCGGTGCGCTGGGAAGCACTTCCACCCCCGCAGTCCGTCGATCGTCTGGAATTCGACGTAGGAACAGGGGCGGATCCTGCCCCGGAATTATCACCACAACCATGAATCTACTGGACGAATTTGAAAAGCGCGTCATCTGCGGGGATGGTGCCATGGGAACCTATCTCCTTGAGTTGGGAGAAGCGACACACACCTGTTTTGAGGAACTTTGTGTGAGCAAACCCGAGCGGGTTCTCGACATCCATTCCGCCTACCTTGGGGCCGGGGCACAAGTCATCGAAACGAACTCATTTGCCGCAAATCGCCTCAAACTGGGTCGATACGGATTCGGTGACCGCGTCCATGAAATCAATTGGCAGGCGGCCCAACTCGCCAAGCAAGCTGCAAAAAACCACAACGCACTTGTGGCCGGTAGCGTAGGCCCGCTGGGAATCACCGCCGAGGAAGCAATTGCACGCGGCATCGACCGGAAGGATTTATTCCGCGAACACATCGGGACACTGCTTGATGGCCGTGTCGATTTCATTATTCTCGAAACATTCGAAGACCTCGACGAACTTCTCCTCGCGCTATTGGTGAAACAAGAGCTTCACCATTGCCCGGTCCTTGCTTCCCTCGCCGTCCCGTCCTCAGGACGACTTCCCTGCGGCACGGCGCTGCCAGATGCTTTTAAAAAGCTAATCAGCGCTGACGCAGACATTCTCGGCCTGAACTGCATCAACGGCCCGCACGGCATGGTCACCCTGCTCGAATCCATAGCGGTGGACCATCCGCTTGCAGTTTTTCCGAACGCTGGCCGTCCACGCTACCACGAAGGGCGATACATTTACGAAACCGATCCCGCTTACTTTGCAGAGACAGCAGAACGCCTGATCAACCTCGGCGTGGGGATGATTGGTGGCTGCTGCGGCACAACGCCGAAACACATCGCCGCGCTGTCGTCCGCGATCCATGGACGGAAGCCAGTCAGTCGGGGGGTGAAAATCGAGCTGACTCCAGAAAAACCACGCCCACCACTTCCTGCAGAACCATCAATTCTGGATCGCATCGCGGAAGGGAAAACGGTCATCGTTACCGAACTCGACCCGCCAAAAACGCTCATCCTTGACCGCTATTACACGGCGGCTCGCGCACTCACTCATGCCGGAAGCGACACGATCACGCTCGCTGACAATTCTCTCGCCATTCTGCGGGTCAGCAACCTGGCGATTGGAGCCGAGCTCAAGCATCAAGGGATTACGCCACTTCTTCACATCAGCTGCCGCGACCGCAACGCGCTGGGACTGCAAAGCGAACTCATGGGCATGGCTGCGCTGGGGATCCGCCATGTGCTTCCATTGACCGGAGACCCCGCCAAAGTCGGCGACCACCCAGGTGCGAAATCGGTCTATGACATGACTTCCATCCAGCTCATTGAGACAATCCGACGGCTCAACGAGGGCTTTACGCAATCCGGCACGGATATCAAGCGCCTGCCCGGGTTTATAATTGGTTGTACATTTAATCCCAACGCACGCAACTTAGACGCTCAGGTCTCCCGTCTGGAACGCAAGGTCGCCGCGGGCGCACAATACGTAATGACCCAGCCTGTTTTCGACCCCGCACTCGTCGCCGAAACCGCGCGGCGGACTGCACACTTGAACGTTCCGGTCCTGGTCGGCGTCTGGCCACTTCTCAATGGGCGACAGGCAAAATTTCTCCACAACGAAGTGCCCGGCATCGTCATTCCCGATAATATCATGGATCGCATGGCCGGCCTCGAAGGCCTCGAAGGACGGAATCAAGGCGTAGAAATCGGGAAAGAAATCACCCGGGCCGTGCTTGACCATTTTCCAGGGATCTATCTTATTACGCCATTTCAAGCCTACGAAACCACCGCAGATCTCGCCGCATACGTGCGCGGTCGGAGCTAATCGCATGATTTTTGTCGCTGACGAACCGATTCGCCCCGAACAGGAAAATCATTTCGTTTGACAATTCTTTCAGCGTAACCGTTGACAGCCACCAAGAGTGTGGACATAGTGCGCGTCCGGATTTTCCGGGACATCTATGGACAAAATTCGCAATATCGCAATCATCGCACACGTCGATCACGGCAAAACCACGCTCGTCGACCAGCTTCTCAAACAATCGGGCACCTTCAGAGCCAACGAAGCTAAGGCCACTGAGACATGCATCATGGACTCCATGGATCTCGAACGAGAGAAGGGAATCACCATCAAGGCCAAGAACGCCGCTTTCCAGTGGAATGACTACCATGTCAATATCGTTGATACTCCGGGCCACGCCGATTTCGGCGGTGAAGTCGAGCGTATCATGAAGATGGTCGATGGCGTACTCCTCGTGGTGGATGCCTTCGGCGGTCCTCAGGCACAGACCAAGTTTGTGCTGCGCAAAGCGATGGAAAACGGACTCAAGCCGATCGTCGTCATCAACAAGATCGACCGCGACAATGCCGATCCTCACAAGGTTCTCGACATGGTCTTTGAACTTTTCCTGGAACTCAATGCCAGTGATGAGCAACTCGACTTCCCTGTTGTCTACGCGAGCGCCAAGCAGGGCTTCGCAAAAAGCGAGATCGATCAGGAAAGCAGCACGATGGAGCCTCTCTACAAGGCCATTATCGAACACATCCCGGCCCCAAAGGTGCCCGATGTGGATTACTTCCAGATGCTTGTTTCCAATCTCGACTACAGCGATTACCTCGGTCGTATCGCCTTTGGCCGCATCATCAGTGGTAGCGTCAAATTAGGTGAGCGTGTCGTTTGCATCCGCAAGGGTGGCAAGAAAGAGACGGCTCCCGTCACCGCGATCTTCGGTCACAAGGGGTTACAGAAAATCGAACTTCAGGTAGCAAACGCGGGCGACATCGTCGGGCTCTGCGGATTTGAAGAGGTATTCATTGGTGAGACAATTACCGACAGCGATACACGTGAGCCTCTAGCGTTCATCGATATCGACCCTCCGACGATCACGATGACGATCTGTATCAATGACGGGCCGCTAGTTGGTAAGGAAGGCAAGCTTGTCACAGCTCGCCAAATCCGTGAGCGTCTCATCAAGGAGACACGAACTAATGTCTCCATCGAGTTCAAAGAAACCGACGTCGCTGGACACTTCCAGATCAAGGCGCGGGGTGAGATGCAAATCGCTGTGATCGTTGAGCAGATGCGCCGCGAGGGCTTTGAAATGCTCGTCTCTCGTCCTGAAGTCATCTTCCTCCGCAGTGAAAAGGGTGACCTTCTCGAACCCATTGAGAATGTCTACGTCGATGTGCCGTCCGACAACCTCGGCGACATCCTTCAGAGCCTCGCTGCCCGTAAGGGTGAAATCGTCAACATGGATCACCAGGCGAAGAGCGTCACCGTCCAAGCCGTCGTGCCTACGCGCGGATTGATTGGCTTTGAAACCGACCTCGTTAACCTTACCAAGGGAAGCGGTATCATGTCCCACATCTTCAAAGAATATGCTGAATTCAAGGGTGAGATCCCGACCCGTAACAACGGCGTCCTGATCGCCATGGAAGCCGGAATCGCGATGGCCTACTCGATGGAGAAAATCCAGGAGCGGGGTCGTCTTTTTGTCTCTCCTCAAGAGGAAATTTATGTCGGTATGATCGTCGGTGAGAACTCCCGGATTGATGATATGCCCGTTAACGTTTGCAAGGCCAAAACCTTGAATAACATGCGTAGTAGCGGTGATGGTAAGGGAGTATCCCTTTCTCCTCCGCTCAAAATGAGCTTGGAACGATCACTCGAATACATCGCTCCCGATGAATATGTCGAGGTCACACCTCTCACCATCCGCCTGCGGAAGAAATACCTCGATGCCACCATGCGCAAACGTGCATCGGGAACACCAAAGGTAGCATAGGCTATTGCAATCCTAACGGTCACCAACCATGGCCAAAAAGATTCCTGTTTCATCCACCCATGTTCCGCTGCAAGGCGGACTGGGTGGATTTGACTTTTCCGCTCTTGGTGAGCTGCCACCGGGTAATCCATCATCACCCGAACCATCCGATACCGACAAAAACTCCGGGGCGACTATAAAACCCGGAAGGATCGTCCTGCGCCGCGAAAAGTCCGGCCGCGGAGGAAAGGTCGTTGTTATTGTCGAAGGGTTTCATGACGGTTGGACATCGCATGCAATCGCAAACCTCGGGAACTTAGCCCGCCAATCCTGCGGCTGCGGCGGCACAGCAGCAGACCGCCACATCGAACTCCAGGGCGACCAACCCGCGCGGGTCCGTCAGTTTTTTGAGAGTCAGGGATTTCGAGTCGCTGGCGTATAATCCTCGGCCACGCGAATGCGCGTCGGCACACTTCGCTTGGCTAATTCTAATTTGCACACACGCACATCGGACCCGGAATTCGAACTGAGGTGGCCCCCGAAAATCAGGCCAGTGGTTAAGCTATAAAAAGCGGTGGGGTTCGG
>JBGSMR010000269.1:0-5664 GCA_041740065.1 Chthoniobacterales bacterium | reverse complement strand
CGTATTGCGTCGCGAGCGACCGCTCATCATTGGCGGCCATGCACGCGGCAAGTTTTGCATCGGACGCTAGACCACGTAGATCAGCGCCGGTTGCTTCGGCAATCGCATCTGCGGTGATTGTCAGATAGGCCGCATCTTCCTTCTCTCGACAACGTGTCGCCGCAGCCCGCACCAGTGCTGCGCCTTCGAGCGATTCACTAACGAGGTCGCCAATGCCACCATCCACTTTCTTCTGAATCTCATCGCGCCAGGAGAGAAACGAATCACCCCATGCTTGGATCGTATATTCGTAATGCCCGGTCTGGCTGAGCGCCATGACACCCGCCCAGCGGTCGTTGATGAGTGGGTGCATCGGTGTTTCATGCCATCTTGCCTCACCGGATTGGCGCCATTTCAGCACGGCTTTCACAACGTCATGCCCATCCTTAAAGATGTCAGCTTCCACAGAAACATCCTCCCCGGGGATGCGTTTGATGGGATATTTGCCACCATCAAGGAGCGGCGTGATATGTTCAATAGAGACGGTGGTAGGCGAAGTGATCATGGCAGACTTTCCAGCATAGAAACGAATTCATCCATTCCGTCCACACGTGCAGCGACTTCGCGGAGCGAGCGACGGGCGGCAGGTACATGCATGAGAAACTCGGAACGCCCGCATTTTAGGCCAAGAAATCCGTAAGCTCCAAGCGCCTGCATCAGTCGCTGCATGGCACAACGGGCATAAATAGAATCAAACTGAGCACCGATTTCACCGCCCCGCGATCGGATAATAGACTTATATTCAACCACCAATACCTCACGATCTTGGGGCGTCAGATCTACGTAAGGGTCATAAAGTAACGATGCTAAGTCGTAGTGGGGCAAGCCAGGCCGCATCCCTTGAAAATCAATGAGCCAGGCGCTTCCCTCGCGGAGCATCACGTTTTGTGATTGAAAATCCCGATGAACTAACGTGCGGTCCTCACGCGCCAAGTCGGCAGCCATTGCCTCCAACGCTGGCAATTCCGCGTATCGCTGAATTTGTTTCCCAGTAAGACTAAAAATACCACCTAAGCAATGCTCGAGAAAATACCCCTGCTCCCAAAGGTAAAGTTGCTGGTCAAATTCCATTTCCAATGCGAGCGGACGGGACTCGAACGCTCGTGTCGCGTCGACGTGCACTACAGCGATGGCCTCGAGAGCGAGGCGATAACCAGCACGACGTTCTTCGCACGGGGCTCCGCGCAGGCTCCATAGATCGTGCTCACCAAGGTCCTGCATCCAGATTAATCCTTCCTCCGCATCATGAAAATAGATCGCAGGAACGGACACTCCGGATGTAGCTAGCATCTGCGCAATTTCGACATAGCGTAGATTTTCCAACCGCTGCGGCGTGTATTTCACAACGATCATGGAATCGTTGTGTGTAGTGGCAATCCGATAGAATTTCCTCCCGGATCCGCCCTTCTCTATCGGGGCGACTTGAAAATCGGCTCCTGCGAGCGCGGGAAATCGGAAGCGGGTTTCGTGAATGACAGTGTCGGTTTGCATGCAGCTTTAAGTGGGATCAAATGTCCTGCTCGATCAAAGTCCCTTTTGCGGATTGGTGATCGCGAACGATACACCGCACAAGCTGCGCATCGGAAGCGATTTTTGCACCTTCCCAGATTACGGAGTCTTGAATCACAGCGCGATCCTCAATTACTGCATCAGCTCCAATAGCCACAAATCCTCGAAGGATTGCCGAAGCGCTCACCCTCGCCGACGGATCGATACTGATCCGGCCTTCGTCGACAGTTCGCGGAACAATGGCGTGCGCATCTAAGTAAGCGTCCCGATTTCCGAGATCTGCCCAAACTCCGCTATCATCCATAAATCCACCGATCGTCACCCCTGCCCGAAGCATATCAAGAAAAATGGGAACTACAGAAACGATCGTGTCCGGCGGAATTCGTCGGACAAATGTGGGCTCGATGACATAAATCCCAGAAAATAAGAATCCCACGTTTGATTCCCGACCCAAAGCGCCGCGAAAGTCGGTGATCCGCTGCGTGTTAGATTGATAGGAAACCTGCAGCGGCCCACCAAAGCTGCGCAAATGAGCGGTGACCTCCGGTCGCATTGCAGCGTGGGACTGGATCAATCCAGGCAAATCTACAGTGGAAAAAATATCTCCATTATGAACAAGCACGGGCTCATCGCCGAATAGCCGGGAGGCATTCTTGATTCCACCCCCGGTTTCCAACAACTCCGGCTCGTAGATACATTCGATTTGCATCCCGCAGTAGGTCCCCTGCCCTCGAACTAACCGGAGAATATGATCATAGCTTTGCGGACAGTGATGCGTATTGATAACGATCCGCTCGATGCCTACCGCCAGCAATGCATCAAACACATAGGTAATCAGCGGTCGATTGAAGACCGGCACAAGCGGTTTGGGCCGGTTCGCGGTGAGCGGTCTCAGACGCTTCCCGAGGCCAGCGCCAGCGACAAATGCCGTTTTAATCACGTTCTTTGATCGTGGTTGCTCGCCCGTCGCCTCTCACCATGAAGCCCGCAACTAAGACGTGATGTTCAGCCCTCGATCTTTACATCTTTGATGTAAAGCACCCCGTCACCCGGCTGGAGCTGAAAGAAAAAGTCAAGAGTCGCCGATTCGGTTTTATCCACGTCAGAGAGATCTCGTTGCTTGAATTTCACCGTAAACGTCTTCTTTACTTCAGTCCACGAGCTACCCGGGCTGAACGACACGGCTTCCCTAAAATCTTCATTGACGACGTTGCTTTGTATGGTGACTCGGCCGCGTTCACCAACTACTTTTCGATCCTCACCAAATCTTTTTGAACCACGAGCTGCGATGACCACCTGCCCATTCGAGACGCGATTTCCTCGGATTTTAAATGTTAAAGTGTAAGGCTTATTTGGCACCAAAGGCGTGCGTATCACCTGACCAACACGTCCGAAATTGGAAGGAGCAATGGCCAGATTCGGCAACGTGGGCTGAAAATTCCCAGGGGAAGGGACTGTGATAAATGGGGGCGGCATGATTTTGTTGGCGTTTGGGGCGTATCCCACACGCAGTGCCGCCTCTTTATCCGCAAGTCCGAGCGAGGCATCATCTTCTTTTTTTACCACGGTCGCATCTCCCATCACGTTCCCCCGTTCAAAACCTATATCTATATCCCCGCCCACGGGAGGGGGGGCGGGCGCAGTTTTGAGATCTGCCTTTAAGTCAGCAGGAGCTCCAAACTTTGGCTCCGTCTTGGTCCCGGAGTTCATCACAACCGACAAACGCCCATTTGGTCGTCCTGCCACGATGTCAAATAACCCATCACCATTTAAATCGCCGGCAGCAATGGTGGCACTCCCGCCCAATGTCAAATCCCGTCCACCTTCTGCCGCAATAAAGGAGCTGAACTTCAATTCGTCCCCCGGTTTCCACGGAGTCGGCGGGTGCAAGTGAACGCCAATCTTACCATCACGGGCTGCTACGAGAAGATCCGGCTTCCCATCGCCATTATAATCCACAATCGCTGGCGTCAATTGCTCACGTCCGTCACCAAAAGCGAGAACCATACGCTGGGCCTCGTTAAATTTAGGGTTTGCCGCGGAGCCTTGGTTAATTGCGAGGTGAATGTTATTTGCGGAATACGAGCCTTCTCCTATTAGCAAGTCAGACTTGCCGTCACCATCCCAGTCAAAGAGGATCGGCGCAAAAAGATTTCCCCACCGACGACCTGGCTTGTCAGTCGTTGGGATCGTAATACGGGCGAAATCCGCAGGTTGACGGAAGACAGGGCGGTTAGGAGCCCCATCATTTCGAATCAACAAAATCTCCCCGTTATAATTTCCGACAAGAAGGTCCAAGCGTCCGCCAGTGTCGACGAAACTGATTCGCGGTGCGAGTCGCGTCATTGCGGGCAATCCGATAGGCGGCAAACCAAGATACAGCGACGCCACTTCGGCAACCCCAAATTTGGGTTCAGTCGGGGTGCCCTGATTGAAATAAATTCGCAGGTAGCCTTGCGCATCCGCCGTGACAATGTCCTGCAGTTTATCGCCGTTCATGTCAGCAATGGCAACGGACGGGGCCACTGAGACCTGGCCAATTCCGCCGGCTTCCGTGAGAAGATTCACGCTGGCTCGGGCGCCGATGAGGAAACTCGAAGAGTCCACTCCCGACCAGATATCTTGACGGGAGGTGGATCGTTGAAAATCGCCGTTCAGGATCTGAACAGGCCGCGCCGCAGCAGCAGGAGCTTGAGCGGATGCTGAAGAAGCAGCGATCGAGGCAAAGAGGGAGACGGTGAGCAAGAGTCGGGGGCGCATGGGTTCTTGGACTTTGGGGCAAATTTTCGCATAAATCAATACACACCTCCGCCGACGATAAAAAATATCGCTTCTTCGCTATTTTCAGTGGAATGATTCTCCCGCAGAGGCGCCGAGACGCAGAGACTCATTCGTTTAGTCCATTCATGACGCCCCGCGAGATAATCGCGGGGATTTTGCGCGAGATAAAATGAGGAATTTAGAAATGGTTTTTTCGTGATCTGCTCGGGATTCTTCGAATTGCGGATGAGGGGGCCACGATTTCTCGAGCTGACGCAGGCCTGTCACAATAATCACGGGCTGTTTTTCAAGATGACATTTCGGCGTGCACAGGTGGAATAATCTGCTTGAAAGGGCTGAGGCGAGGCTTTGGGCCTGAGATGGCACCCTTTGAGGACAAAACACTCTTTCACTTTATGAACGTGCCCCGTTCCAGTCGGCAATATGCGAATCACTTTCGATCTCACGCGTTTATCCTGCCGCGTAACACCACTTTCACGGCGTCCTCATTTACATCCATACCCCCACCAATCATGTGCGTCCGCGCGGACATCGGGCTTTACCGTGGGATGCGCCCTTGTCCGCCGCAAATCCGTCTGCACTCGTTTCTTGTGGGCTGGCGATATCCGCTCCACCGATTTGAGTTTCAAAAGCACCTTCTTTTCAATGCCGATATCGACTCGGAAACCCTCGTGAAATCGAATCCCCCTTGTAGAGGATTGGCACTGGAACCTGCCGCTCGATCTTCAATCCATGACCTGACAAATCACGGGACAGCATCCCCTCGCAAACTGTTTCATCGCGTCCCGGCACCTATGTGATCCACCGAGCCACCAGGACACGCATAGCCACCGCCACGGCAACATCGTGCATTCACACTTTCACGAGCATAAAGGTCCGCATGAGCATTGACTTCAAGCACGATTTCGGCCTCTCAAAGTAACATTAAAACTCAGACCTTCAGTCTGATTACCGCCTATCTGGCTGCCGTCACATTTTCGCTGATTGTCTCCTTGTCGTCATCTTCTGGCTTGGAGGGAGTCGGCGCAGCTGCTGCAGGAACGGTCGGCGAGACCATCCAGAACTTTGGCAGATACGTCTCCGTGTCGGCCAAAATCTCTTGGGCAAGTGCACTGCCAGTTTTCAGATCGTGTTTCGCGATTAAGTCAAGCAAAATGCCACGGTCGTCGCTGGATTCAATGCGAGTCGCAGTGACCAATTGTCCATTCAAGCGATCGGGGAACTCGTCGTCGAGATCGAGTACAAAGGCGCATCCACCCGTCATACCCGCTCCAAAATTTTTCCCTGTCGGCCCGAGAACAACAACGATTCCGTTCGTCATGTATTCGCAGCCAT
>JBGSMR010000173.1:0-6870 GCA_041740065.1 Chthoniobacterales bacterium | reverse complement strand
TCTGACTTTTGCGCATTGCCAAATTGACTGCCCTCTACCAGCGTGCGCCATACCCGACCTTCGTCCCGCAGGACGCCATTGGGATTGTAAAGTCCTGCGCCCGCGGTGCGGTTGGCAGAGTTGGTGCTGTCCCCGCGCATATTTTCATCCCGTTGAGTAGTCAGGATGTCGGCGAGTCGCCATGCCGTCCAATTCCGGCTGCGTGAGCTCTGGTAGCGCATTTCATCAGAAAGGGAGGAAAGGCTGGATACCCGCGTTCCATCCCACAAAGTATCTGGCTGGCCGATGGGGAGGGTGCGACCGCCCGCTCGCCGCCGCTTGATATTGGCCAGCGTGTTTCCGCTCGCCACCGTTGCGGTAGGGCGCACCGGATCGAAGACATGGCCAAGCTCGCCGATGGATTGAATCGGGGCTCCGCCTGCTACTATCGGGGCGTTTCCGGCACCCTGAACAGCGCTGATTTTATCAGTATTCCCCGTCTGGCCTGTGGCGAGGCGGAGTTGACCGAAATTGCTTTGCTCGACACCTTGGTTATCTCCGTTTTGCCCATTTAGAACGGTCATGGAGGAGTTAAGAATAAAATCGTGGTTTTCTGATTGAAGGGAAACCTTCACCAGCCGGATATCCACGGCTTCCATGCTGCCCCTGGGATCGTAAAAGCCGACGGCTCCTCCGCCGATAAACGAGCCTCGGTATTGATGAACCCGCCCGGGCTTGAACACGATCATGTTCGAGCTTTGTGGTCCCATGGACAGGCCGGGATGGACGTCCAGCAACCCCTCGGCATTGCCCAGCACAATCTTCACACTAGCCGATCCGATCATGTCTGGACCAAGTTGGATCTCATGGCCCTCGTCTTCGCGGGAGTCGAAAGAAGTGATATTGTATCGCCGCACATTCGGCACCATCCCGCTTCCTTCTCCTGCTTGAAATGGCTGGGTGGAAACGACACCGGGATCGCTGCATGAAGTGGAGGTGCCAGGAATATACAGTGTTTTGGCCACATACACCGTTTTCCCGGCCAGTCCCGTGTGGTCGGTGTGGCCCGCATAGTTTGGGTCGGTGGTGATCACTGTTACGGAACCTGCGGGAAATACTAAGTCCGCATCGGCCCCACCATTGAGGCTGAATTTCTCGTCTAGTTTGATCTCAAAGGGTCGGCCCGCGGGAACTTCGGTATTAGGCGGCGCGTATATCTTGCCTTTGTTGTTCACCGAGATTGCGGGCTGATTATCCAGCACCATGTAGGGGGAGGGACCAAGGTCGCCGTTGGCCGGCACGATATCCTCGCCCGACATGTTCCAGAACTCAAAATAATGGTCGATCTCCAGTTCATAATCGGCATAGCCGATAATTGAATTCGCCCCCGGTTTCGCTCCGCTGGCGGGATTGCGGCTCAGCAAATTTGCATTAATCATGTATTCCGTGAAATACGGAATCGGTTTCTTGCCGATGGCCGCCAAAGGGTTTGGTTCCGTGATGTCTCCCTCCACCGGCCCCATGGTCTCGAAGATCTCATCGGCATACACCGGTGCGCCCAGCCACACATTGCCCTGAATATCCATTACCGTGGGATTGATTTTCGGGCTGATGTGGTCGTAGATGTTGACCGCAATCTTGCGCACGTAAAGATCCTCAAAGGATTCGGAAATACCGGGCACGTAATCCGTCGAGGGCACATCCAGCCGGTTTTTGTTTGTCGCCACCGTCGTGCTGATGGTCGGCACGGACAAACTGGAAGTTTGCAGACGGAAAAACCGCTGGCCGAACTGCGGAGCGTTTTCATTGATCGCTGCGATGATCTGCTCCACCGCCTTCTTCACCTCGGCGGGATCGTCCGACCCATCGCCCACCACTTCATTCACATTGAGCCGCTTGGCGCCCGTCCGGGAAAGGTTCAGACCCGAGCTATCAGTCGTGAGCAGGTATTTGTAATCCCGGGCGAATTCCAATTGTGTGGTGTCATTGGGCACTGTATTCGCGTGGCCCACTTGTGCGGCGGAGAGAAATTTGCCGCCGGTAGCATCCAGCTTCTCCCTCGCCTCCGCGATGCTCTCGGCCACATTTTGCGGAGAGGAGCTATCGGCGAACAACCCCTGCAAACTCGCTTGGGGATTGCCCTCAAGCTTTCCGCCGACGAGCTTCGTTTCGGCATCCGGGTTCCCTCGCAACGCGGCCTTCGCCGTGTTCACGTTGAGCTTGAAGCTCTCATCGTCCGCCCACCACGCATACCGCGCTACCGCCCGATTCGTGTCGCTCTTCGGAGCGCCGGGATTTTCCAGCACTTCCACCCAGGGCACCCGGATTGGAACGGGTGCCACACCCGGCATAGCCCCAATCCAGCCATTTTCATCCCCACCGCCGAATCGCTCCGGCTCATTGAGATCCACCGATAAGGCAGTATCGGTGACCGTTGAAGCCACCAGCGTCTGCGTAAATTGGTTATTGGGATAAAATTCCTTCGTCAATGCACCCGAAACGAGCGGGCGGGCGAAGGTCTTTACATTGCTGGCATAGCCCGAGCCGTCATAGGTGATCGTCGCATCATTCGGTGCTTTGTCCCGAAACATGAACACCGTTCCCGGCGTAGCCGTACTAGCAACCTTAGGCTCCCAATACGTGGCCGAGTCCGGGAAATTCTGGAACAGATAAAGCAGGAGATTGTTCGCGTCCGCCGCTCCCGCCTGAGCCGCCATCTCTGCACGCTGGAGTTCACTATACCCCCGCGCCACGCGCCCCTCCACCATCACCAGCCGCGCCAGAATGGTGAAGAGAATCACGATTCCCGCCACGACCACCAAGGTAAGGAGGAGGGAAGCTCCTGAGATTTGACTCCCGCTGAGGCGCAGAGTCGCAGAGGGAAGAATCACTTCCCCACATCGGGCTGCAACGGATGCGCAGCAATGGCCAGGCTTTCCATCGGCAATTGGCAATCGGAAATTCCGTCCCCCTCTGCGCCTCTGCGCCTCAGCGCGAGCACCGGTATTGTCCGCCTTAATCAACATCGGTAGTTCAGAATCCTGTTCACTCCGGAAAACACCAAACCCGCGCGGGATAAAACAACCTCCCGCACGGGCTTGCGCCTTGACGTGTGAATTCTCAGACATTCCGTGTACGGCGGCTTCGGCTGCGCCAGAATGCAGCAGCAGCAAGACCAATACCGATCAGCCCATAAGTGCCGGGCTCCGGCACCGCGACCGTGGAAATAATCGTGTAGCCGCCGAGCTCCTCATAAATCCCCCCGGTGAAGGCCTGAGCTTCCGCATCTGTCGCAAAGTAATCCCACCGCAGTTCGTCCGCCGCAGCGGTCACCCAGGCGCTCCCATCGAAAAGCTGCACTTTTCCGAGGGTGACCAAATTCGCGAAACTGCTTTCGCGATCTCCGCTCCAAGCCAGGAATCCGCTGTCCAGTCGAAGGTAAGACCCGCTGTTGATGGACAAGGCTGATCCATCCACGGAGACCAGACCACCATCTGCTACTGTCAGCAGATTGCTTCCAGCTCCAATCAAGAAAGTGCCGATATTTTCCCAGATAGAACCTGCACCCGTGACCGTCGTGCTGTTGTTCTGGGTGTAGTCCTCGCCGACTGTTCCCGCTGTGTTGGAGACGTATCCCCCGTTGGAAACGGTCAGATGGTTGCCGGACGCCGATAATTTGCCGATGATGAGTGTTCCGCCATTGACCCAGCGGGAGCCGACTCCGTCAACCGTGACTTGATTCGCCGTCGCGGCGCTCCCTTGCCCTATAAACCCATTCCCCGGCGCTTGAAGTAACCCACCATCCAGAACAAATACTTGGTTGTTGGTGCTGGTGGCAGAAACGCCTCCGCTCCCGATCCCGATATCGCCGGCTTGTGCAGTCCAATTTGAGCCGACACCCGTGATCGTCGCGGTATTGAAGTGGCCGCTCCCACCGATGTAGCTTCCCACGGCGGTCAAGATTTGCCCGCCGTCAGAAATCTCCAGCGAGTTGTAGGACCCGCGAAGCCCGACCGACAGACTCTTTTTCGTGATCGTCCATCTTGATCCAACACCTGTGACAACGGCCCGATTCCCATCGGAACCCGAATTGAACCCAATGTAGGAAATCTCCGTGCTCGTTGCCGAGGCACCCTCTTCGATCCGGAAATAGTTGTAGGGATCGTTCCTTCCCACATAAGTCTCTTTGAGGCCGGTGCGTGCAAAACCATCGGTGAGCAGATAGGTGCTCGGCACTTCAGTCGTTCCACCACCGTCCATGGAGGCATTCACCTGGGCATTCACCAGATTTTCAGCCTGGACGACCGGAGCAAACACACCGGTCCACAAGACCGCCAGACTTCCGGTTAGCAGAAGCTTTGCCCTCCTATCTTGACTTTTTGGATTCATGATTCCCATTTCGAGCTCAGATTTCTAGGTCCGAGTGGGTGGCAAGTGTGCCACCCGCTGCGGAAGGGTTTTTCGAATCGAACTTTCAGACCACACTCGTCGGGCGGCGGCGCATGCGCCAGAGTGCTGCCGCCAGCCCGATGCCGATCAGACCCACCGTGCTCGGCTCCGGCACAGCATCCGCCACGAAAATACTCCCGGTCGTGCCGAACTGGCTCGTGTCCCAGCTATATTCGGAACCGAGATCCGGTAACGCAAAGGTATAGGTTCCGTTCGAACTGATATTCGGACTTGATACCAGATTGTATTCTTCTCCCAGCGTCCACTGCACATCCCAGCCTTCTGCAGCCGTGGCCACGATCACCCACTCTAGCGGACTTCCAAAGCTTCCGTTGACAATGAGCTGATCGCTAATACCTCCTCCAAAAAGATCGAAGACAATCGTGGAAGTCGAATTCAGCGCCAAGGAACTGACCTGTAAGCTGGCTGGCTCGATCAGACCACCTTCCCTTCCAACCTCAAGAGTTCCCCCATCGAGAACCAAGCTACCGAGGTTCAGGACTCCGTGACCGCTAAGAATCCCGCCACTTTTTACTTCGAGCCTTCCGCCCGCCGAATTGGTTCCGAAACCGAGACCGTACGTCCCACCATCCAGCTCCAGATGCGTGCCGACTCCGATTCGCACCGTGGCAGAGTCGGTGTTATTGTCGGTGACTCTAAATCCACCAGTGCCCAGGATCACCTTGCCCTGCACCGGGATGTAATTCCTACCATTGCTGTTGCCCCGGGCGTCAAAAGCCAGACTGTCCACTCGCAACGTACTGCCGTCTCTGGTTTCCACCAAAACTTCGCCAGCAAAGTATCCAAATTGCAAACCTTTGGATAGATTCAAGCCACCCTGCGCGTAAAGCTCACCGCCGCCTTCGATGGTCAGCTTGGATGTGGTATTGCCGCTGCTGTCCACATTCATGTTCAATCCAAAAGCCGCTTGGTTTATTGTTTGCGTGTTGACGACCAAGGTGCTGTCCTTGTCCACCTTGACAACGGCATCCGCGCTGGTGATCCGCAACTGCGCCTGCGAGTCGAATGTTGCTCCATTGACAGATTCCAATCTCCCCGCCAGATCAAGTGTTTTTATTCCTGAATTAGCACTGGTATTGGCAAACGTGGTGTGGATGAACTGACTGTTCGTTCCATCCACAGAAATGGCCCCTCCGCTAAGAACCGACATGGTAATGCCCGTGAAGACAGATGCAGAAGCCTGATCTCGCACCGTCATTTCGCCGGAAATGGCGACATCGGTACCGCCAGTTTTGCTAAATAGACTATTTTCCCCTTCCACGATAAGCGCAGCTCCGGCTCCAATCGCGGTCGCTGCCGAGGTGGTAAGCGTGCCCCCACTACTCACCAAGATTTTGTTGCCTTCACCAGCATTTACGGTAATCGCGCCCCGTGTGATGTTTTGTCCCGCCAGCACATTGAACTCATTTCCCCCGCCTCCGGCAGTCGAGCCCACAGTCAAGGTGCCAGCAGCAGTGAGAGAGTGTGTCACATTGGGATTAAAGGTGATGGTCGCATCCTCACCACCCCAAACATTGTCGGAACTTCCGTTGTCACCGATCACCAGATTCGCAAAAACGATAGATTGATCTGCATTCGTCGAGTCAGTGAAATGCACCGTTGGTGTGTTGCCCTCACCATTGCCGAATCGCCAGATTTTGTTGCTCCAGGGAATTGTTGCGGTACTACCGTTGAAATCAAACGTATAGTCCCCGACGTAGATGTTAAAGCTCCTGGCACTTCCATTTGATGGGAATGTGGAGCCAGTGGCAGTTACCAATGGATCGAGCGAAATAACTGCGGAAGGGGGAGTGCCTTCCCAACCAAAAATGACATCTCGAAACGCATTGGGTGCCGAGGTCGGAGAGCCATTGTTGAAGGAGTAATTTGCAGCCCAGTCACTGTAAGTGCCGTCACCAACTTTCCAGATATATTGGCTTCCCGTGGTTGGGAAGGTCTGTGCATGGGCAACCGATACTGCGGCCATAGCCAGCAAGCTCAAGCAGGATTTCTTAACTGAGCAGGCGAGTTTTGTTGGGAGCCGTACGGATCTCCAAGTGTCGGGATGAGAGCGAGTTTTCATGATATGGATTTTTGGGTAGCGGGTGTAGGTAGAGGAAATTTCAGGAATGGACGGTGATCTGGGCGGTATCGCTCAACTGGCCGATGCGCTCGTCGCGCAGGCGGTAGATGGCGCGGTATTTCCAGAGAGCGGGCGTGGCGGGAAGCGCGTGGGTGTCGGTGTAGTCCGGCACGGTATCGATGCTGAGGAAGCGGAAGCCCTGGCCGTCGCGATCCACCTCGATCTCCAGCGCGTCGTAGCGGCCCTATTTCCAGACGATCTCGGGATGCCCACCGGCCACGGAGCGCACAGTGAGAAGCGGTTTGCCCTCGGAGAGACTCAATCGGGAGGGGGCCGCGACTGCCGAGACCGGGGCGGCA
>JBGSMR010000128.1:0-2554 GCA_041740065.1 Chthoniobacterales bacterium | reverse complement strand
GGGACCGACGGCACGAAACCAAATGTAGTTCAAACTTCGAACCGGCTTCCCGAACAAACTCTCATAGAAATGCCGCAATTTCCCCTCATGAATGAGAGCACGCAGCGGCAGATTGTTTTCGGTGAGATCATCCGCCCGATAGGTCTTCAGAGAGTCCGCAGCTCCCGGCGGTCTAAAGGCGCTATCGGCATTAGCGATTTTTATATCCTTCGCAATGGCCTCGTCGGCTGGCCAGTTTTCGTCGAGAAAGCCGCGCTCCATCAGACGGTCAGTGACGACCTTTCGAGCACTGCGAACATCTTCCTTGTTCAAGAAGTTCGGCAGGAAGAGATAGCCGTCTTCGTCGAGCTTGTGACGGAGTAGGTCAGGCTGTCCCAGCAAAGCCGAGGAATCGGCTAGGAATCCAAACTCGTTGCGATCCAGTTCGAAACCACGAGATCGGGGCTGAAATGGCTCTTCGGATACGGCAGGTGGACTTTGCACGGTTGCGCTCATGGCAGGGTAGTTTTCGAACGTTGGTATATTCAGTGGATGAGAGACGACGGAACAGAACGTCAGGGTTTACGGGGCGATGGCTTCACCGATCTTGACGTCATCGAGGGCGATTTTCACCCCCGCCGCAGCCGGGTGTCCATACCCCTCGAGACCGGGAGCCGCCGTTGGCGGTTTGATTTTGAATCCCAGCCAAAGAAATCCGTCTGTGGGAGCCACCACGGTCATTTCGCTCGGAGCCCACTTCCCGGTGACCTCGTAGTCGCCGTCCATCGTGCCGGACGACGGGGCGACGACATCCCCGAGAAATTTCGCGTCCCCGCCGACTTTCGTCGAAGCGGAGAAGAAGGCATAAGCGCGCAGCGTCGCGGTCGGCGCGTCGTTCGATGGAGGCAGAAACAACGCGTCGTTCACGCTGTCCGGTTCCTCGTCGTCGAACCAGCGGCGAGACCAGAATGAAACGGTGTAGGATTGACCGGCTTTCACCGGAAGCAGGTTGATGCCGGTGGCATTGATTCCCTCGGAAGCCGGGTCGTGCGCGAGTCCGAAAAACGGCAGCGAGTCGGGCGACCACTGCAGAAGGACCACGAAAGCATCTCCCTCGTGCGCGTCCTCACCCGATACGATGTAAGGAGTGATCCCACCGTCGCTCCGACACCAAGTTTCCGTCGTCGGCCACTCGATCGGAACTCCAGCCGTTTCCGACCCGGCGTCGACAAATTCCTCGAATCCACCATTGCGGATCTCTGCGCCGGCCATCGGGACGACCGCAAGCGCCGCGGCGATCACGAGAGTCCAGCGGCGGCAAATCGACGGGGAAATTTTCATGAGATTGAAGAGTCAGCGACCATCGAGCCATTCAATGACCCCAGGATCCTTGTAACGAAAATGCTCCCGGGAGGAGCACTCCCGGGAGCCTTGCATCGTTGGATGAATCAGGCGCGCCGACGCAGGCGGTTGGCCATCAAGAGCACGCACACGCCGACCAGGAGAGCAGCCGTCGTAGAAGGCTCGGGCACAGCCGTCACCGAGACGTTGTCCAGACCGTATTTCACGCCAGTAGCGCCAGCACCGAAGTAACCAGTGTCAGCTCCGTCCTTGACCTTGAAAAACATCTCCAGAAAACCGGTCTTATCCGCCGTGAAAGTGGTGCTATACTGCGTCCATGCCCCCTGAGTGTAGGCTCCCGCACTCCCGCCGGCTACTGGATTGAAGGCCAGATTACTACCGAAGAAAGCGCCCCCGCTCAGGTCATTTCCGGTCGAAGTGTAGAGCTGGAGTGTTAGGCGGGCGTCGGGCAATGATGCCGAAGAGGGATCGACAAATCCCATGTTGCCAGGATCCGTCGGTGCTACCACGTCCACCCAGCGGTTTGCCCAAAAGGTCACATTGTAATCTTGCCCAATGGTAATCGCTGGAAGGTTGGCCACAGCGGACGTTGAGGGACCACCAAGCGGATCGGGCTGCCCGACGTAAGCGAGAGTAAAATGAGAAAAGACGTCCGCGGTGAACTGATTAAGGACTGCGTTGGACGAGCCGCTCTGGGGCGCCGTGAAATCCGTGTAGGGCGTAATGCCAAAACCAGCGCCGCCTCCGCGCGCCCATGTCGTGGTCGTTGGCCAGGAGAAGGCTCCAGAAAGCGCGGTGCTGGATTCGAAGTCCGCATTAGCAGGAATCAGGTTCTGTGCCTGCGTTGAACCGACTGCACAGAGCGCTATCGCAACAAGCAGACCGGAGACGAGAGCCTTGCGGGCTCCTGTGGATTGAAACGAGATGGTTTTCATTGGATTGGGTTTGTTAGGTTGGTGTTTCTTGGGGTGTTCTTGGGTGGACAAATCGAACCGTAGCGTATGCAGCGAGTCGTTTGATTGAGAATTAAGCTACAGCAGCTTCGAAATTTGAGAATGGTTGCCGCCACATATTTCATGTCTCTCACCACACATGATGGAGCCGGACTCCAACTTCGCGATGAGGCCTTTGCGGCAGCGAATCCCGCGGCGAGAGGGTGGATTCGATCATCGTCTTTGGCATTGGCTCTCCGGACTACCATGCTGGTTGAAGG
>JBGSMR010000085.1:0-3329 GCA_041740065.1 Chthoniobacterales bacterium | reverse complement strand
GGCGAGGAAGAGTTCTTTGCATCCCGCGATGCACATATCGCTTCCCTTGCTGGCGAAAGGCGCAAGAAGGCGATTGCACAACTTGAAGAAGAGAATCCACGCCTCTGGAAAGATTTTGTCGAAGAGAGCCAACGCGTTGCTGCATGCAACGCTTTCTATCGCGCAGGGCGCTATCCACTGACTGCGGTTGGAAAGCTCAACACCTATCCGCTGTTTGCCGAAACGATCAGCCAGGTGACCGCTGAATCTGGTCGTGCTGGATTCATCGTACCTACTGGCATTGCCACTGATGACAGCACCAAGTATTTCTTCTCCCATTTGATTGAGAACAGGCTTCTCGTTCGCCTTCAATCTTTCGAGAACGAAGAGTTCATTTTTCCGGCGGTTCATCATGCATCTCGATTCTGCCTACTGACATTGGGCGCCTGCCACCAGGCTGAGTTTGTTTTCTTCGCGCGGCAGCCAAACCAAATCCACGACCCTCGTCGGAAATTCACCCTGACGTCGGATGAATTTCATCTTATGAATCCCAACACACTCACGTGTCCCATATTCCGCAGTGAGAAAGATGCCGAACTAACAAAGAGAATCTATCGCGTCGCACCTGTGTTGATTGATGAGGGCCGAGCTGACGGCAATGCCTGGAATATCCGTTTCTCGCAGGGGTTGTTCAACATGACGGGCGGTAGTCATTTGTTCGAAAATGCGCCAGGCGACGGACTACTTCCTCTATATGAGGCCAAGTTGATGCACCAGTTCGACCACCGTTGGGCTACGTACACCGCGGACGGCGAAAGCCGCGACGTTGCCGACGCAGAAAAAGCCAATGCGGATTTTGTTCCCACACCGCGTTATTGGGTGGCCGAGAGCGAAGTTGCCGAGCGCTTGGCAGATAAGGGCTGGCAGCGGCAGTGGCTGATGGGGTGGCGAGATATCACAGGGGTGGAAAAGATTCGAACGACCATCGCAAGTGTGATCCCGCTTTCTGGGGCGGGAAACACGCTTCCTTTGTTCATGACAAATCAGCCGCCGGAACTGGCTGCAGCTCTTCTAGCAAATTTTAATTCGCTCGCATTGGACTACGTCGCCAGAGTCAAGGTTGGAGGAACGCACCTCACGTACAATTATCTAAAACAGTTTCCATTCTTTTCGCCGGATCGCTACACCGAATCTGACCTTTCCTTTATCGTCCCTCGTGTCCTGGAGTTAACGTATACCGCTCACGACCTCAAGTCATGGGCACAGGACTTGGGTTGCGACGGCGAGCCCTTCACCTTTGACCCTGAGCGCCGCGCCGCATTGCGCAGCGAGCTGGACGCTTACTACGCCCGCTTGTACGGCCTTACCCGCGACGACCTGCGCTACATCCTCGACCCCGCGGACGTCATGGGTGAGGACTATCCGTCCGAGACCTTCCGCGTTCTCAGAAACAACGAACTCCGGAATTTTGGTGGCTTCCAAGAGCAAGCGGCGCTGACTCGGGAGCACACTGAGATGGATGCAAAGCGGAAGACAAGCTACACGCAATACCGCACTCAGCACCTCGTTCTGCAAGAGTTCGATCGAATGACTCTTTCTGAGGCAAATGGCGAGTCCTACATCAGTCTCTTGAATCCACCACCAGGACAGCAAGCAACGCCGACCTACTCGTCCCACGGCATCATCCGGGACGAGGTTGATGCGCGACTGGTCGGGCTACTGCTTGCCATGATCAGGCAGCACGAGCGCTTGCCACGCCGGCAACTGGCTGATGCAGTCGCCATTGCAGCGCAACCAAGCGTGCTAAGGGGCCTAGTTGACGTGCAAGACGCTGCCTTCGTTGCTGAGTTCCAGACTAAGCATCTTGGAATCTTCGATGCCGGCCGGACAGCGGGTGATCGCATCCAGAATTGGCTTCGTCATTACGAATCGATCGGAGCGATACGAACTGACATCACGCAGCTATTGGCTATCCAGGGCGCAGTTCTCCCCGACGAAGTAATAGTTGACGAGGATGGGGTACGGGTCGCGGACATTCTGACAAGAGCCGCAGCACAAACTTTTGTGGTAACGCCAGCGATTGACGGTGAAGAATCCACCGACACCTCGGCGAAACGAGCCTGAGTGATGGAGTAGCGAAATGGAGCAGCTGATCCAACATCTACCAAAGGACAGGCAAGCACCGCGCCTGTGGTTCAAGCAGCTCTCCATTTTTTCGGAACCCGACACGACGAACATTGTCCGGGACGTGACCTTCAGGCGCGGACTCAACGTGGTATGGGCCAAGGAGCCCGCTGCGGGTAGTGCAGTGGGACTCCATGCCGCCGGTCACGGTGTTGGCAAGACATCGCTGTGCCTGTTGCTTCGCTACTGCTTGGGGGATCCATCAAAGGCGGTTACCGAGCTACGTGACGAGCTTTATAGCGAGTTCCCAAAGGGCGGTGTGATCGCAGTCCTGAGTGTGGAGGGCCGACCTTTCACGCTATGCCGCTATTTCAACCCTCACAAGGATGGCTTCGCCATTGATGGTGAGGGTTCCGAGGATGTCTGGGGCCAAGAAGCGGAAAGTAGCGATAGGGATTTCCTGAAGCGCTTGGCTAGCGACATGATGAGTTGCGTATCGCCAAGCAATATCCCGGATACGGGTCAGGCGATCGAGTGGAGGCATGTCCTGGCCTGGATCAGCCGAGATCAGGGCTCGCGATTCAAATCGTTCTTTACTTGGCGTGAAGGCGAGGGCACGGGTTTGCAACGTAGCCGCCAAGACCCTCCCATCGTTATGCGAGCAGTACTCGGGCTGATGGACCAATCCGAATCGCTGCTTATGAGCCGGATTGCAACGCTGGAGCAAGACCTTACACGGGCATCGCAGAGAGCGAACGAGCTACAGCGAGAGCCGGCATTAATACGGCGACGCATCGAATCGAACCTGCGGGTAATGGGGGCTCTCCCAGACGACCTTCCTATACAAGCAGAAGGTCTGTTCGATGATTCCGTCGAGAAACGGATCAAAGGAGCCAGCGAAGAAGCGGCGGGCCGTCTCGCACAGTTGGATCTGAAGCAGGAAAAGGCAGATCAGAATCTGGCGGAACTCCGGGCGGAACTGAAGCTGCGCCACAGCGAGAGTGAGCGAGCCAGCGCGGAATACGATTTCGCGGATGCTGCAAGGTGTGGTGACGAGAGCGCATATCAAACAGTTGGCCAAAATCTTCTAAAACTCTTGATTTTAACTTTCTATCCAATAGTTGTTTCCTTTTTGATTAAAATTTTTTAAACGTCGTCGTTATACCCTGGAAACTTTGGTCCAGTAATTTCGTTTGATTCTTCAACATCTGGTTCCGGCTCTTTAG
>JBGSMR010000078.1:0-7015 GCA_041740065.1 Chthoniobacterales bacterium | reverse complement strand
AGAAGCGGCCAAGTCCGCTACGCTCCATTGGCCGCTTCTGCGGCGAGTTGGAGCCTCGCGAACTTACAGACAAAGATTTACACTACCGTATTTTCGACATCCATTGTGATAGTCGCGACATCTCCCGCGTCACCCGTGGTAATATCAATGTCATTTGTAATCGTCAGCACCGGTTCGACAACGTCCACTCTGACCGTATTTGAAATGGTTGTAACCGTGTTACCTTCCACACCGTTCAAAACCCCATTTCCATTGGCATCAACAACCACATTGATCGTGGTGGGTGTGCCATCGTTGTTCGTATCGACTAGGACCGAGAAGTTGTTGGAGAGGGTGCTACCGCTCTGATTGCCCACGATATTCGAAACCAAGGCGTTGAATTCGATCACGACATAGGCCGCTATGCCATTTGAAGTGGAATTACTGAGGTCACCCAGGCGGAAAAAGACATCCTGTCCTGATGCATAAAGTGCTGCATCCCCAGTGCCCGCACCTGAAGAAGATGTCGCAATATTATTATCAGCAAAGATGCCGGTCACATTGCTGGAAGTGATGCCTCCGAGAGCAAGTCCCGAAGTCCCTGCTACCAATCCATTGATATTGATCAATCCTGTTGAAGAAATTTGCGCTCCTCCATCCGACAGGAGGAGGAACCGTGCGCTGCCATCGTTAAGAAACTGCAACCCTGCGGGCAAATTGTCCCGAATTTGGAAGTTAGCTGCGTCGCCTTCAGGAATACTTACGACTAGACGGTAGCGCACTATTTCGCCTATCGCACCATCCACATCGGTGTTGGGCAAACCCGCACCAGCAGTCTCTGCGCCGGTGTGGGCCTCGGATGTTGAAACGATTTGTTTAAATACCAACGTTGGAGAGGTGATTTCAGCGTCGTCGGAATCGTTATAATTATTAGGCCCCGTCCCACTTCCGTCGCGCTCGACTCCGTTGGGATTGTGCGTATCACGCCCACCACCAGGTGTCCCATCCATGCTACTCCACTCAATCTGTGCCGTGTTGAGCACGACTCCACCCGTGTTTCCGGTAAAAGTGCCCTGCACCACGATCGTGATCGAAGCCCCTGCCTGCATGTCGATATCAGAACCCACGATGGTGCGCAGGGTCTGTCCAACGATCTCAAACTGCGCGCGCAAGGTGGCTAAGTCCGCAGGCACAGCCAAATTCAAAAGCACCCCATTAACCCGGATATCCCCACTCGCCACAAATTCCAGAGCTGCGATCGAGAGACCGGTAAGTTGACCCGGAATCACATCGTTCAGTGACACTTCATACGCGGTGGTGTCACTACCGACGTTGCCGTTGTTGATTGTGATCGAATATTGGATGATATCAGCAGCATCACCACGGACCGTATTGGCAGGCCCTTGAGGCGAGGTGATATTTTCGACCAATTTGTTCACGCTCAGCGTGGGCTCGATGACAGTGATCGGATCCGAAGCATCCGAGTCATCATCTCCCGCTAACTCATTATCCCAATCGAGTTCGGCATTGTTATCGAGTAGCTGGCCAGTCTGGTTGCCCACGGTATTCAGAACGACAGCCGTATAGCGGATCGTGATAGTTTCCGTAGCGCCGTTGTCTGTGTTGGCATTAACAAGATTGCCGAGATTAAAAACGACTTGGCCACCGGCAGGGGAAACCGTCGTGTTATCGGGATTTACATCCACGCCAACCTCGGGGCTAAATTCGATAGTGACACCAGCGGAAGTCGTCACAGAAACCACGCCAACAAAGGCAAGGCCCGCATCCAAAGTATCCGTGATGGCGGCGCCATACGTGGTGCCTTCTGGCACAGTGATTACGATTTCGTAGGTGACCAACTCGCCGACCACGGCTTCGGTGTTGGAATTCGTTGCATCGACCACTTCCGTTTCGACCAGATTTTTCTCAATGTCTGGAATACCGGTTCGAATGTCCGCATCGTCCGAAAGGCCGTTGGGAACCCGATTGATGGTGCCATTATCCACACCCGTGTAATTCGTTAAGGTGGCTGTATTTTTGTAAATGAATCCAGCAGGCATGCTGGCGGCAAGCACCAGATCATAAGTGATTACGATCGTATTCAGGCCGCCGAGGACTTGATTACCATTAGCTTCTGCACCTGCTAGCAGGAAGCCATTACCACCGTCAATTAGCTCGATTTCGAAAGAACCGGTTTCCGTCACTACATCATAATTGTATGAGAGGTTGTAGTCTACCCCAGCTACCAAAGCCGTTCCATCGCCGGTGAAGACAGTGAAGTTCGTGTCAGCCACAAATTGTGCCAAAGTCGTTGGATCGACCGTGAAAAAGTGCGTGAAATCGATGGTGTCTTCGAGCGTCACATCAAATGCATCGGCCCTACCGGTGTTTTGCACGACGATTGCATACCGAATACTGTCTGCAGCATCGGGGAGAGTTCCCGTGATAAGATCGCTGCCGCCAATGGCGGATGCCTGTGTGGAGGTTTGCACATCCCCGTTGAAACCGGATCCCGCAATCGGATCGAACTGTATACCTCCCAGAATCAGACCACCTCCCTGAGTCGATGCAACCACTCCTTTGTTGATACTGAGAACGGGTTCTGCGATTTGCAACTGGACGATTGCATCACCAACGGAGACCACATTCTCTGTATTATTGTAGGTGACCCGCTGTTGGTTGGTCAGAAACAGGCCATCCACCATCGGCGCATCCGTGGCGGTGAGGGTGAAGAATATATCAATACTGCGATTGTCAATGTCCGCAGCAGCAACAGGCGGGAGGCCAAAAGTGCCGACGTTGATCGTGAAAGTGTTGGCGTCGCCGTTGATGGTGGCACCAGCCAGCAAGGCGGCTCCGGTAGAACTCACTCCGAGCGTTCCACCCAACTCGACAAAAAGGTCATCACCGAGCACGACATAAATTTCGCCTGCCGGAGGGATGTCCGTCGCCGGGTTGAAATCCGTTCTATTGAAAACTGTGATTGCGGCAATAATGTCCGGCCCGGGTCCGAATTCGGTCACTTCAAACTTCGGAAGTGGCACATAGTCAATGATGGTTAGATTTTCTGTGTCCGCAGTAGACAGGGTCGTGTTCAGTCCCCAAGTGACTGTGCCACCCGGACTCACGATTGGATTCGCCCCTGGAGCAACTCCGTCGATAAAGCTCAAGCTCTTGGAGAGGGCTGGGCCGGGCACCAGCAGCCCTTCTTCACTGCTTTCCTCAACTCGCGACTGTTGTGAGTTGTTATTATTGTCAAGAATTAGCCCGTTAACATAGACGCTGTTGCTGACGCTGTCGTCCATGTCGATGTTGTTATTCTCACCCGGAACCAGATCGAGAACATAGGCCGGTTGCACTACGGTGCGGAACGTGATCGTTGCCGTGGATTGACCTTGCCCGATGTTCGCTGCAAGTTCGGCGTCGCGTTGCGCATTCGTCCCGATTGCTATATTTCCCGCGTTAAGACCGTCACCTTTTAATACTCGATCTTGCCCAGCGTCGGACATTTGCTCTGAGATCCGAAAGAGGAAGATCGTTTCGCCTACACCGACCGAGATGCTACCCGGAGCGGATGGATGGAAAATGCTGGAGTCAAAATTCTGAGCGCTTTGCGACCCATTATGAAAAACAACGAAGTTACCAAAATTGATAAGTGCGACATTCGCAAGCGCGCTAAGGTCGGCACTGGGGCTGGATATATCAAAATCAAGTGACCGCAGGACACCCTCCTCAATCCAATTAAAGGTAGGAGCCAAAGCCCCTGGCACGACGGCACCAGTTGAATCGATGAACAACTGCCCGTCGCCAAGCGTGTCGATCACATATAAATCATCAAACTGGAAATAGTCGGAGACCTGAATAAACAGGTTCCATTCCAACTGATCTCCCGGAACAAAATTTGGCGTCTCCTGATCTGGTAGATCTGGGGTTGTGAGATTGGTCACGTCCTTGTGGATCGTGAGAGATTCTGCGCTCAGTGTGGCGACGTTTGTTAGCAAACCATCATCACCAAGAGCAGTATCTGTCACTGTAAGGATGCCGGTAAGGGGATCCGATCCATAGGCCACGGTATCGTAAATCCAAGTAGCGTTGGCCACCACACTGTTACTGATCGCCACAGGAGCCCCAACAGAAGGGGCCAAAATCGTATCACCGTTTGCATCCAGATACGGCACATAGGTCTCATAGGAAATCGTGATATCACTTCCAGCGATACCCAGAATTTCTGCATTAATCGTGATTGAAAGGTTCCCCCCCGGACCGACGAGACTCGGTTCGGAGTTGATAAAATAGTCCACGCCCAGCACCAGCGGATTGCCGCCGGAGTCGGTGACGGTCAAATTGTTGATGTATTGAAGATTATCGGCGACCACATCGGTGATCACGATATTGGTTAGAGTCTCCCCAGTGGCGATATCCACCAAAATCTGCCATGTTTGGGGATCGTTCGGGCCTGTCGCAGTCTGGCCTTCCTCTTCGAGAACTTCCGTGGTCACTTCCCATACCCGTGGGCGCACTTCAAAGGAACTGGGGTTTCCATTATTGCCTGCCGTTCCTACTTCATCATTCGCGACAGGGGCTTCATAGATCGGGGCGTCGGTTCCGGGATTGTCCAACGGATCCCCACCGAAACGAAAGCCCCCGCCCACTTGGAAGGACACACTGCCGATCACGCCCGCCTCTTGAGGGAAGAAATTATCGGCGGGAGTGTTCGCTCGCGTGGAGTTAGCCATGAAATTGATCACGGCTCCGGGCTGGTTCACCGCAAAGCTGCCGAATGGCAACTCCAAGACATAGTATGATTCCCCAGCAGCAAGAGTGATATCCGCACCCAATGCGCCGCCAATCTGCGAGAGAGGATGGTCGATCACCATCGGCAGAGCGGTGTTGTTTTCAAAAAATCCCAAGACATTGACGGGTTGTCCGAGATAGGTAAATCCCGCCACCCCTCCAACTACTTCGACGCCCGGCGAAACCCGCAAATCCACAAATGGACCGTAGCCGGTGTCGTCGGCCAATGGCCCCTGGTTTTCAAAAGTAATGGAAACCGCAAAAGGCTCGCCAACGAAAGGGGTTGGATCCGCATCCACCGTCACGACGGGATCGGGATCGCCGACGAGAAGAATGTCCGCTGTGGAAACCAGCACCCCGGTCTCAATCACGCCCGTCGAGCTTTCCAAGACCCAGTTTCCGCCCCGACTTTCCGCTCCCGTGAGATCCGTGGACGCTGCGACATCCGCATCGGTCAAGTCTGCGAGATTTTGCACAAAATCCCAACCCACCTCGCCATCAGCGAGATCACAGCCATACAAAAGGATGTCGGCATCGTTGCTGAGATAGCCTTTCCAGCCCGCCAACGTTTCCATGACCGAGGCGTCCCCGGTGAGGGAATGCTGATTGAGCTGCGTATCCCCGATGCGCATTTGGCCCGGGCCTGCATGCGAAACGATGTGCAAGGCATCGACTTGGATCGATTCCCGGCCGAATTCCGCTAACACTTCAGAAATTTGCTCCAGTCCGCCTCGGTTTGGATCCAGGCCATAGACAAGCAGGTTGACATCCGCAGGCGCACTAGCGCGAAGCCCAGCGATGAGTGTCTCGTGGTTATCCACGCTGGGATCTACGAAAAGAAGTTCGAGACGAGTCGTTAAGTCCCCGGTAGCTGTAGCTACCCAATCCGCCGCGGACTCCTCGATATCGTCATTGTCCAGCATGACAGAAGCGATGACGTCTTCCACCAGTTCCAAGTCTTCTAAGACGAGCGAATGATGCGCCCCTTCCTCCATTACAAAAAGTTCCGCTGCATCGCTGCTCGCGGAAACCTCTGCTGGGACATCATTAACGGAAACGGTGTGCTCGCCTGAGGAAGCATCCGGCGATTCATAGTCTCCGGGCTCTAAGCCCTCCCCCATCTCGTCAGAATGCACCTGAGAGGACTCCTCCTCCGCGACATCGATGGGCATGAATGGAGTGGCAGAAAAAAGAAGCCGGTCTTCTAACGCTTCGAAATCCACAAACGGAAGAGATTTAGTTGGTTTCATAAATAATTTAAAAGAAGTTCGGTGGAGCCTGTTTTGGAGCAGTGAAAAAGATACGGGGAAGACTACAAACAACTCCAAGAGAGTTAGTTGCTAATAACGCAACTCGGATCCGATGATCATGGATCCATTGAGAACGCGAAAAATTGAAAGCTCCCATCAGTGGGAAATTAGCAAACAAGAACTTCCGAGACTATTGGACCATGGGACAAGGCACCCAGAAATCCGCTGGGCAGCAGGCGGTCTCGATTTATAACAAAGAGCTCTTCCGCTCAGCTACAGCAACGCATTCAAGAACTTCTCCCGATCAAAGGGAGCAAAATCCGAGAGCCCCTCACCGGTTCCGATAAATCGAGGTGGGATTCCGAGCTCATGTTGGATCGCCACCACCACGCCGCCTTTACCGCTTCCATCTAACTTGGTCACGATGATGCCAGTGAGACCGACGGCTTCGTGGAATTGTTTTGCCTGGACAAGTGCGTTCGTGCCGGTCGTCGCATCGACAACTAAAAATTTTTCGTGAGGTGCATCGGGGTCTTGTTTCGTCAAGGTCCGGATGACTTTCGTCAACTCCTGCATGAGATTGGACTTTGTGTGCAATCGGCCAGCAGTGTCACAAATCACAAACTCCACATTGCGGCGGTGGGCGGTCGTATAAGCGTCGTAACAGAGCGCTGCAGCGTCGCCATTGTATTGACCTTTGATCACCTCGACCCCGGTTCGCTCACCCCACACCGAAAGCTGCTCAATCGCTGCGGCACGGAACGTATCTGCGGCGACAAGGAGGACGGATTGATGCCGTTGCTTAAATTGATAGGCCAACTTTGCGGAGGATGTCGTTTTCCCGGTGCCATTGACGCCAACCATCATGATCACTTTCGGGCGGTTAGGAAGCGGATGGAGAGGCGTGAGAGCAAATGGTAAAATCTGTGCGATCTCGTTGCGTGCCACGGCGACAACTTGCTCCGCACTGACTTCTGAGCCCTTCGCACGCA
>JBGSMR010000068.1:0-5364 GCA_041740065.1 Chthoniobacterales bacterium | reverse complement strand
CTGGCTTCTTGAGGAAGCCAAGCTTCAGCGCATGCCGGCAGAGAAAGAACTTGCGCGCCAAATCCACGTCGTCATCGGCGCGGGAAGCGGCATCGGCAAGGAAGTCGCCCATCGCCTCGTCAAAGAAGGCGCTCATATCGTTTGCGTTGATTTGAACCAAGCTGCCGCAGAAGCGACAGCCAAAGAAATTTCTGACAAATACGGTGCCGGGATTGGCGTTGCAGGCAGTGGCATCAGCGGATGCGGCTCAGCCATCGGGCTCAGTGCCAATATCACCGATCGTGCCAGCATTCGGGCTGCACTTGACCAAGTCGCGCTTGCTTACGGTGGGTTCGACTCGATTGAAGTCACCGCGGGGATCTTCGTGCCAAGCGACACCACCGGGCACATCCCGGATGAAAAATGGGCGCTCACGTTTAATATCAATGTCACTGGCAGCTATCTCGTCGCCGACGAAGCCTATAAAACTTGGAAAGAACAGGGGCTCCCAGGCAACTTTGTCATGACCACCAGTGCTAACGCTGTGGTAGCGAAAAAAGGAAGCGTCGCATACGACACGAGCAAGGCCGCTGCGAATCATCTCGTTCGAGAGCTCGCCATGGAACTCTCGCCGCTGGTACGCGTTAATGGCGTCGCGCCAGCCACCGTCGTCCAAGGGAGCGCCATGTTCCCGCGTGACCGGGTGATTGGATCGCTCGCGAAATACAACATCGAATACACCGAAGACGAGGCGACCGAGTCGCTGGTGAACAAACTTGCAATGTTCTACGCAGACCGCACGCTCACAAAAGCACCCATCACTCCAGCCGATCAAGCAGAAGCCTACTTCCTGCTCGTCACCCAGCGGCTCAGCAAAACCACCGGACAGGTCATCACTGTCGATGGCGGACTGCATGAAGCATTTTTGAGATAGCGCACTACCGGCTCGTTTCGGGAAGTGGGGCAGTGGATTGTCTTCCAGACGGTCAGACAAGTCCCGTGCTCACGGTGCCAACGCGTCACTGCGACAGCCGTCGCTTGAGTTCCAAGTGCAGCCGCCCTATTTTCCGGGTATGAGCAAACCCCTGTGTCCGATGTGCGAAATGGATGACGTCCTCGAGCAACCCGCTCAATGGGAATGTATGACTTGCGGACACGAGTGGCCTCGCGAGCCCGAGCCCGAAGCGGTGCGCATTGTCAAGGATGCCTATGGAAATGTGCTCCGCGATGGCGATTGCGTGATTCTAGTAAAAGACCTTCCGCTCAAGGGAGCCTCGCAGACACTAAAAGGGGGGACAAAATCCAAACCGATCCGTCTCGTGGACGGTGACCACGAGATTTCCTGTCGTATCGATGGGGTTTCGATTGGCCTCAAGGCGTGTTTTGTCAAAAAAGCCTGACCGCTTCCGCCATGCCTTACAAAAATAGCCGTCCGAGGACTCCTGAAGTCTGTCCCGTGTGCGGGGAGAATGTGCCTCCGCGTGCATTGGCGTGCCCTGAGTGCGGCGCAGACCACCGCTCGGGTTGGAAACCAGACGCCGCTGCCGAGGATGGCTTGGATCTTCCCGATGAGACCTTCGACTACAACACGTTCATCGAAGACGAATTTCAGCCCCAGCGAAACACCCCGCCGGTCTACCCGCTCTGGTGGGTCACCGCAATCGTGATTTTAGCGGCATTCCTTACGTGGGCAGTGATTTCGCTCACGTGATGCCGTAGAGCGCTTTCTTTGCAACCCATGAAGATCCCGAACCCACAAGGATCGGTGCGCCGATAAAACGAGGAGTGAAACGTTCTTCCGTTGCGGCAAGGGACTATCCTGCTGCGATGGCGGACAGCTCTTCCCATCGGGCGTAGAGCTTGGTGACTTGGGCGCGGGCGCTGGCGATGCGAGATTCGGATTCGTGCCATTTTGCCTGCTGATTGGCAAAATATGCGGGGTCGGCGAGATCCGCTTCAAGCTTTGCAACTTCTGCTTCGGCTTTTGCGATCTCGGCTTCGATTGTTTCAATTTCCCGGGACTCTTTGTATGAGAGCTTGCGTTTGCGGGTGGATGGCGGAGGTGTCGGTGCCGGCGCGATAGCTATCGCAGGTGCTGATTCCTTCTCCTCTGCGGCGGGAGCTACGCGGCGGAGGAGGTAGTCGTCGTAGTTGCCGACATATTGCCTGAGTGTTCCCCCGGGCTCGAATGCGAGGATGGAATTGCAGATCCGGTTGAGGAAATACCGGTCGTGGCTGACGATCACCAAGCTTCCTTTGAAACCGGTGAGCGCTTCCTCCAAGAGTCGTAACGTGCCGAGATCCAGGTCGTTGGTTGGTTCGTCGAGAATGAGGAGATTGCCTCCCCGTTTGAGTATCTTTGCCAGCAGCACGCGGGACCGTTCCCCCCCGCTGAGCGTGGAAATACGCGCATTGATGCGATCGTCAGTGAAAAGGTAGCGCTTGAGATACGAGCGGAGCGTGATCGACGCGTCACCGAGTTGAACTGCATCGCTGCCACCACCGACTTCTTCGGCGATGGTCTTTGTGTCGTCTAGCAGCAGGCGGTTTTGATCGACGTAGTTGATCTCGGTACGGGAGCCGGGGATGACTTCTCCAGCGGTGGGGGCAACTTCGCCCAGCATCACGCGTAAAAGCGAGGACTTCCCCGCGCCGTTGCGACCGACAATGCCCAAGCGGGTGCCAGCTTCGAGCGTGACATCGAGGTCTTTGACTAGAACGCGGCCGGGAATCTCGATGCGAATGCCGCGAAGGTCTAGCACCCGGTTCGACAATTTCGGCGGGGCGGGAATGATGAGATCGACGTCGATCTCTGGCTCAGGTGGTCCCTTTGCGGCTTCTTCGAAATACCGCTCCACACGGTCCACGGACTTGGTGCGGCGGGCGCGGGGTGCCTTCCGGACCCAGGCAAGTTCGCGAAGGAGGAACTGCTTGCGCTTTTTCTCCTGCATCTCCTCAACCGACTGACGCTCGGCGCGCTCGAGTAAGTAGTCGGTGTAATTTCCGTTGTAGAAATAAAACGTCCCGTTCGAGAGTTCCGCGATGCGGGTCACTACGCGGTCGAGGAAATACCGATCATGGGTGACAAATAACGCGGTTCCATTCATGCGTGCCAGATACATCTCCAGCCATTCGATGGATTCAGCGTCGAGGTGATTCGTAGGTTCGTCCAGAATGAGGAAGTCCGGCCGGGAGATGAGCGCGCGGCAGAGGGCGACGCGGCGCTTTTCACCGCCAGACAGGTCGGTGACATTGCGTTCCAAGTCGGGTGCGTGGAGGTGTGAGGCGAGGCTTTCGATCTGCCGCTCAATGTCCCAGCCGTCGAGCACATTGATCTGGTCAAGGAGTTGAGCCGAGAGCTCACTCTCGGGTGGTGTGATTTCGTATTGCTCGAGGAGTTGGGTGATCCGGGAAGCGCCGTCTAAGATGTTCTCATGCACCGTGCGGCTGTCGTTGAGTTCAAACTGCTGCGGCATGAATCCCGTGACGAGGTCCCTGCGGCGGGCGAGCGTCCCGCTGTCGGCCTCCAAGGTGCCTGCGGCGATATTCAGGAACGTCGATTTTCCGGCACCATTGCGTCCGACCAATCCGATGCGCTCGCCTTGGCGGATAGTGAATGACGCATCGTTTAGAATCGTCTGGGTGCCGTATTTTACGTTGAGTCCGGACGCGCTGAGAATGGCGTCGGGTGATGAGGCTTCTGACATGGCGAAAAATGTTTTCTGATTAGGTTTTGGATGACGGCATGGCGGACTCAGGCGGATTTTCCGGATGCAGCCTTTGTTTCATCGCCCGTGAGGCGAGTTGGGTGGATAGTACGGTGACAACGATGGTAACCACCAGCCCAAGCCCATAAAAAATCCATGATTCTGTGCCGTGAGGAATGCCAGCCTTTGCGCGGGCTACCTTTCCGACGAGCGAGCCGGCGTATGCATACGCCGCGCTGATGGGTATGAACCCAAGCCAGGACGCCAGCGAGAATTTCAGGAAGGATATCTTAGTTAACCCACACGCATAGCTCACAACGCTGTGCGGCAAGATGGGCGAGATCCGACTCAGCAAGATGATGCTCCACCCATCTTTTGCGACGGCGTGATCAAGAGCATGGAATTTTTGGTTCTGTGCAAATTTCCGAGTGAGCCAGCCGCGTATGAGGTATCGGCTTGTGAGGAAGTTCACCACGGCACCTGCGACAGAGCTGACGGACACGAGCAGCGTCCCGCCCCAGAATCCATAGGCAGCCCCGGCCCCGACGGTAAGAATAGATCCGGGCAGAAAAAAAACACACGTCAGAGTGTAAAGCACAATGAACCAAAGCCAGCCCATCCAGCCAGCCTGCTGGATCCAGAGCATCCCGTCGTTCATCCAATTCACCCACGCTTCTTCCATTTCAGAACCGGGGATTATGCGAAGGTCGCGGGGAAAAATCGAGCGGGAGTTTACAGGGCCGTCCCGCGACAGCGGAAATCAAAAATGATCGGATTTAGGTTACGCCGACTGCGCATCGCGCACGGCAACCATGACATCCTCAAATTTTTCTGCAAATTCGGTCAGCCCGGTGCTCGGGATGATGATCGAGTTGCGGCGACCATGAGCTTCCTCCGTGATCCGGACAAACTGTCCGCGTTCATTTTCACGGAATTCGATAAAGAAGTGCTTGCGCTCAATCTGCAAGTCACGAGAGATGATGATATTATCCATCGCTGGCTGGGCTATATATACGACAAAGGTGAATTAGAAACATCGCGTAAATTTCACACGACACAAGATCAAACGGCCTTGAAATCGACCTGCTGCTTAAACATGTCCACTCGGGCCACAATGACTTCAATTTTCTGACCGGCCTCGAACACCCGTTTTGTTTTCCTCCCGACAAACCGCGACCGAGCGGCGTCGTGCCAATAAAAGTCGTCGTCCAAGGTGGAAACGTGGACCAATCCTGAGAGCAAAAACTCGGGCAATTCGACGAGCAATCCGTAGTTACGGACCTCGAGGATCTGTGCTTCGAAGGCTTTGCTGTCGCGCATTTCCATCTGACGCTGAAAGAATTCGAGCTTCTTGAGCTTCGTGGATTCGCGTTCGGCATCGGCGGCGACGCGCTCGGTGGTAGAGATATGCTCCGCGGTTGCTGTGAGTCCGGCCGAGCTCGGACCGGCTTGTGTCAAACCAAGGTATTTTTCCAGCGAGCGATGGACGATGAGGTCTGCATACCGCCGGATGGGGCTGGTGAAATGCGCGTAATCGACTTTATTGAGTCCAAAATGCCCGATCGGTGCGGTCGCGTAGCTGGCACGCTTGAGACTTTTTAATAGACCAATTTTGACTGCGCCTTCGAATGGACGGCCTTTTACCGAAGCGAGTAGCCGGTTTAGGTCTTCGCGTCGG
>JBGSMR010000031.1:0-3009 GCA_041740065.1 Chthoniobacterales bacterium | reverse complement strand
CCACTGGTCGGTGGAGAACTCCCTTCACTAGTCATTGGATGTTTGTTTCGCCGAAGACGCCTGCAGAATCCGCGCGGGTTATACCTCTGAAAACATGGCCATCCTCCGGCACATCACTCTCAACGTCCTGAAAAATGACACCTCCAAAAAGCACGGCATCAAGGGCAAACAGAAAAATGCCGCATGGGATCACTCATGCCTCCTATCTCTCTTGGGATTTTAATGCGTTTGCCCTGCTAAAAACGGCTGCAGCTATTGACTCTTCCGCTCGGGGAAGACAGGCAGGAACCGCCAAGCGAAGCGGGCATTTGGGGCCGCATCTCCCTGGTCAGTGAATTCGATGATCTCGCCGCTGGGCGTCGAATTGTCCGCCCATTTGAAACGAAATCCCTCGCCGGGTGCTGCCGTGAAAAGGTTTTTTTGCACGGACAAATGGAGGGTGCAGTTCTCGAAGGCAATCGGTGCCGTGCCAGCGGGTTCCCATTTCGAGTCTTTGGAGAATTTCTCAACCAATCCGGGACCGGTGCGATTGATGGCATAATCAAAACCGCTCCAGCCGGTTTCAAGATCTTTGTCGGTGTCGAGATAAAGCACCATCCAATTCGCAGTCGGCTCGGTAAGCGGAGCCGCAGTGCGCACGAAAAAGGCCACGGACTTATCGCCCTCAGCAACCTTGGCTGCGACGATGTCATTCCGCCCGCTGGTGTTTTTGTAAAAATTCGCATTCCCAAATCCTTTGAAATCTCGGTGGCTCGTATCCCTTTCGTCGTCGAGGTACTCAGGTCCGACGCCGTCCCACTGGGCGAACGGTTCGTCGATGGTAATTTCTTTTTGTCCGGTTGCTTTCGCCACCGCGCGAACACCTTTGAATCTCCGGATGTTTGAAACCATCTGATAATAATAGTTGTCCTCAAACCCGCCCCGCATGGGCTCGGCATCGCGACTGAATTCCAAGCTGTAGCTGTCCACAAAATAGCTCAGCCCGGGCGTATTTAATATTCGGTCGAGGAAAAAGACTGGCTGCCCCGGATTTGTTTTGTAATGCCCGGCCACCCATTCATTCCAACTGGTGATGAAAATAAACTCGGGATCGATTTCCAGGGCGCGCTCCCACTGTAGGTTGAAAAATGTCCCCTTGCCGGAGACTTCGACTGGGGGCATGGCCTGCATCGGCTGATTCGGCGTGGCAGAGCTGGTGCTGCTCCGGCCGACACCCATGATGGGATGTTCCGCGATGGCGACGGAGATTTGTTCCGGCTTGTCGGGGGACTCGTGCCATCCCACCGCTTGCGGCAAGTGGTCAATCCACGTCCAGGCGTCTTTGCCGTCCCCAAACCAAGACCCTGCACTCCACGCCCATGAGCGCCGATCCGTGAAAAAGTCGCGGATTTTCGCCGGGACATTCACCATGTTTGCCAGGATAAGTGGTCGTCCTTGCCAGCGGAACCAGAGCTCGGGGTAGTAATTTTTGCTGTAAAGGAAATCATAGAGCTTCGTGATCGTGGTCGCACAATTATCGGGATCTTCTCCCGTGTGAAATGCGATCTGCGGCGTGCTCAAGCCTTGACGACGCATTTTTGCAAATTCTTCAAAGACGGCCCGGAACAGGCGCGGATACGTAACCCCATTCGAGACATCAAGCACAATCACATCCACCTGCGCATCAGAAAGCATCTGTGCATGTTTGCGGATCACAAACGGATCCGTGGTGTGGTAATATCCCAGGTACGGTTCGCCCCAATAGTGCGGCTTGTGGACCGGCCCGAGCTTGGGTGACTCAGGATTCTCTTTGAGCAGGCGCGAAATATCGTAAATCTCGCGGTCTTCATCCCCCTGGGTGAGAAAATAGAAGACGCCGACAAACCGGTCTTTGCGTGCCGAGCGGGCCACGCCCGATGACGGCACCACCCGCCCGATAGCGTCCACCGCCTCGAATGTATCCGGCATCGTGTTCCGCGTGATCTCCGGTAGAGCGGGGGTTGCTTGGAGATTGCCAACAATGGTCGGAACGGGCTCGATGGCATCGTGGGTGAATCGGAACCAGTTGATGTTAAACAGATCGCCGAATGTGAGATAGACCGTATGAACCCCGCTCACCTCCTGAATCGGGGTGGCGACCGTTTCCCAATTCTGCCAGTCGCCCGTGCCGTCAGCGACCAACCGTCCGATTGGCTCGGAGTTCGGGCTGTCAATCCGGATATCAATAATTGCGCCGTCAAACAAACTGGCCACTCGCGCTTCGAAGCCCAATGCACCCTCCCCGAAATCCACGTTGTCGAACCGCAGGAAATCGCCTTGGACGATATAGCCCACCGCCATTCCGCCGCCTTCATCCTCACATCCCGAAACGACAATTCCTTTCTGCTCCTGAAACGCCTCCGCCTCGATCCGATCAAAGGCGGAACGCAACTCCTCCGCCCTCGCAAGGTCTGGCAGAAAACCGACTAGGACAAGAAACGTGTATGAGAAAACGGACGGAGGTATTTTCATGGTGTGGGTTATTAGGGAACGGCCGTCTTTTTCAGCTCCGGGCATCCTTTGAAAAGATCAGCCTATCTACTGCCCGACGGGGCTGATTTGGAGGTCGTCGATGAGAGTGGATTCGCCGCCTGTGGCTTCGGAGCTCATCTCAGGGACCGAGTGCTGGAAGTTGATCCGCATCTCCGTGCTGCTGGCGGCGAATTGGTGCTTCTGGATTTTCCATTCGCCCTTGTTTTCCACGGGTTCTTGTTTCACCAGAACAATGGAAAAACTGGGGCGCTTCGGATCGGTGAGGGTGACTGTGAGCGCGCCGTAAGAGGCATCCGTGGCACGGCTCGCCTCCGCCCATTGCAGCTCATAGTCCTCCCCTTCGGTGAGGCCGTTGATTTCCGTTCCCATGACCAGTGCTGGAGTGCCCAGCGGAACATCCACGAGGCTGGGATCGCCCTGCATGAAGGCGACCTGCGTGCCCTCGGCTGCGTCGATGCCCTCTGCATAGGCTACTTGCTGTAGACAGATGCCGCATCC
>JBGSMR010000439.1:0-3276 GCA_041740065.1 Chthoniobacterales bacterium | reverse complement strand
ATCCGGCCCGTTGAGCCACAAATAATAATCGCCCATCCAAAGATCGCGAGTAAACCGGCTCCAGTCATACGCGATGCGTGCGCCGCCGGTGAGCTGCCACGCCGGGCTGGCGCTTTCAAAACCTCCGGAAAGAATTTCGTTAGGAATACTTGAGGCAGCACTTTTTGCGCTGGGGATGTTCGTGTAGTTAAAACTGAACGCGCGCTCGGGAGCAGCGTCGCCGTTTGCGTTGAACTCGGTCACCGCCTTGAGGTCTTGCATATTGTCCGCCCACTTGAAGTGAAAATCCAGCGCATCGGGGCTGAATCCCAAGACCTTGAGCGGAATCGCGAGCTCCAGTTGCTTCCCATCGAGGGCGTAGGGGAGCGTGGCCACTTCCTTCCAATCCCCTTCGACCCATTTCTTTAGCGTCGTAGTCTTCCCGTCTTTGACCTCCGCGTTCACCACGTAGTCGAATCCCTCCCAGCCGGTCTGCTTGTCCTTGTCGCTATCCAGAAACAGCAGCATCCAGTTCGGGTCGGTGTGCGGGGTAATCGGCTCCGCAGTTTTGACGAGGAAAAATAGATCCGTCGCATCCGCGGCGATCTTCATTTCGACGATGTCATTGCGTCCGGTGGTATTGGTGTAGCGGTGTCCGTCGCCGAAGGGATAGTCGACCCATGGATCGCGGGCCGTGTCGCCCTCGAAGCGTGGGGCCAGTCGCATGCCGCCGTCGTAGGCCATGAAGTCGCGGTGCGCAGTGTCGCCCGGGAAGTCGGTGTAAGTCGGCTGCACGGCCTCCCACTCGGCGAACTTTCCGTCGATCGGGATGGTGGCCGGTCCGGAGACAGCGACCGGTGCGTCCATGCCCTTGAATTTGCGGATCCAGTGCAGCATGCGATAGACGAAGACATCGCCATAGCCGCCCTTCATCGGTTCGATATCGCGGTTGAACTCGGCGTTGAACGCATCGACAAAAAACCGATCTCCCGGCTCGAGCGGTTTCCCCAGGAAAGTCGTGGCGTTCTGCACGCCGGGCGCCGCTTCGAAGCAGCCCGCGACCCATTCGTTCCACTGGGTGATCATAACCACCTGCGGGTCTTTCTCCAGCGTGCGATTCCACTGCGCTTCCCAATAGGCTCCTTTGCCGGTGTCCTCGCACAGCCAGAACTTGTCCACCGGCGGCTGGTAACCGGTTCCGGCCGCGTGCGGTCCATTGAAATCAGTGATGATATAGCTGGAGCCGACGTTGAGCGTGGCGTGGGAGCCTTTGGCCACAGACATCTGCTCTACGGCGTCCGGGCTGCCGTGCCAACCATGGCCGATCGGGTTGATCCAGTCCCAGCGGTCTTCATGCACACCGGACCAGGCATCGCTTTTCCGCCAGGTGAAGAAGTTCGCGATTTCCTCGTTCGGCGCCTTGTCCCTATGCCCGAGGATCAGCGGCTTGCCTTCCCATCGGAACCACAGCTCCTCGTATTTCCCCTTGCTGTAAAATTCATCATAGAGTTTTTGGATGGCGGCGGTCGCCTCGGTGGACACGACCATGGTGATCTGCGGGGTTTTGATCCCCTGCGCCCGGAGTTCCATCGAAGCCTTGCACAATGCTTCAAGCGCGCCCTCATAGGTCCAGCCATTCGTGAAATCGAAATACAAGAAATCGATGCCCGCCTCCGCGAAGAGACGGAGGTGTTTCTTGAGAATCCACGGATCCTCCGAATGATAATATCCATCCTCCGGTTCCGCCCAGTAATACGTCCAAGGATCAACGCTCTCTTCGTTCGGCACGGGAAAAACGCTCATGCCGCTCATATCACCGTCAGTGGCTTCGAGATATTCGGTGACGTTGTTTCCCCACGGCGGCGTGTGCTGACCATGCCAGATGTAGTAGAACAAGCCTACGACCTTGTCGGAGCGCTTCGGTCCGGCTTCCTCGTAGTCGGCCATTGCCCGGCCGTATTGATCCGTGCCCGTCCAGTCGGTAGAGACGGTAGCGGCGGGTAGGTCGGCAGCGACCCTGTTCTCATCGGCCAAAGATATCCCCGAGGATCCGGCCACGATGAGTAGGCCGGCAACGAGAGGAATGAGCTTGTTCATAGACGTGGTGGGTAGTTGGATAGCTTCCGAGGAACACGCCGAAGCGCGCAGCATGGGAGTGAAAACTGCCCCCCCCAACCCTCACGGTTGTTAAAAGTTCCCGATTTTCACCAAGAGGCTTGGCGCGTGACTTACCTGCCAGGAAGGACAAAAAGAAGGGCCGACCCTTGCGAAGGTCGACCTTTCAAATGAACATTCAATTAGGCGCGGCGAAGACGGCGGGCAATCACCAGCGCACCTAGAACGCCAAAGGTGAGCAGTCCGATCGTCGAGGGCTCAGGAACGGCGGTGTAAGCAATATACGAGGCCGGAACATTGATGGTACCGAGAAAAACACCGTCGGAGTCGTATTGCTTGATATTATTATCCCCGAAGTTGGCGACAAAGATGTTATGCAATTCGGAGGAATAAGTGACCCCGAGAGGCTGATTCAGGCCGGTCGTGATGCCTGGAGAGCCGCTGCCTTGCGTGATATATACCCTGTTGTTAGCGAAATCCGCGATGTATTTTCTGTCAACGAGCGGGCTAATTGCGATACCCTTCAATTGCGCACCCGGATCACCGGTGAAAAATCCGCCTGCGAAAGCGGGGCCAGTGGCATTAAAGAATTGACCCACGTTCGAGACGGTGGCGTAGAGAATCCCGCCGGATCCGCTGCTATACGTCAGCCCCTCGTAGTTTCCGCCAAGAGTCTGACCCGCGCCAATGTTGACGTTGGTCGTCGTGATGTCGAAGTTCACCATCCGGGTGTTTCCTGCCGTGGTCACATTAGAGACCGTGGCGGCTAGGCCACCCACCGTCGGGTTCCACGCCAAGGCAAAAGGCAGCGGGGCTGTGCCGCCGCCGTAGGTGGCGTCCATGACATTCCGGACAAAGCCTCCCGAGGGATCATACATGCGGATCTGACTGCCTCCTAGATTGGAAACGTAAGCATTGCCGAGCGGATCCACAGCAACGCCTTGGGCATTGATGAGATCCGTAGCGTACGTGCGAAGGGTGATGCCTGTATCGCTATAAAGCGTCAGATTGCTTCCGGAAGAAACGAGCAGATTGGCATCTGCGGAGCCGACGGCGAAGGCCGAAGCCGCAATGGCGGCGAGGATGTTGCGAGTAGTTGTTTTCATGGAGGTTAATTTACGGGGGTTTGGAAGTGGTGAGTGGAAAGCCCCAAACAGGGATAGCAATTCCATCTCGTTGAGC
>JBGSMR010000399.1:0-2856 GCA_041740065.1 Chthoniobacterales bacterium | reverse complement strand
ATTCCATAGCTTATTTTATGCTTCTGCTGGTCTAAAAATCGGGCCCACCCCAGTTTGCACACAATTGCAGAAGGAGTGGAGACGCTCGAGGAGCTCCGTTATTTGCAGTCTGTAAATTGCGACCAGATGCAAGGCTACCTTTTCAGTCGACCACTTTCTGCCGCCGACTGCACGGCATTGCTTGCTAATGGCACACGAATGAATCTAGAGAAAGTCCTGTCTGAGGACTCGTGACGTTCATTTTTGATTGTGTGTCGGGGCATAAATGGCAGGCAGCAACACGGGTCGCATCCTTCACGTGCGGTTCCAGCCGACTGGAGAAGGCGGCGCGTGGGCTGCACTGACTGACCCGCCCTAAACTTCGGCGGATGACGGGCTCCGCGGACCGAGTTGGTTGCGAAATTGTGCGGGATTCAGCCCCGCAAGTCAGAGCGTCAGGCTATAGCGAGGCCGCGTTTGGCATAGTCAATCACGTGACCCGCATGCAGCAACCACGATAAATCGGCTGCCACAGCGTGATCCCGATCCGCTTCGGTGCTACCCTCTCGCACGGGACGTAACGCAAGCAATGCCTTCCATTGTTCAGGCCGCGGTTGAAATGGATGACTAGCGATATAGTCCAACATGATCTGCAAGGAATCGGAAACCGGGTTTTCCGACGTATTGAGCGTGCGCGGACGGGCGATGGAGATAAACGTGATGTTGTCTCGACCTTTGAAGATCTGGAGGCCTTTGGCGGCCAATTGCTTACTCAGGCTGTGGGCCAGCGGGAGCGGGAAGCGATCCAGTTCCGCCCAATAATTCCGAGTGAGGGCCAACACTGCGGGCGCCGATGAATTCAAGGCTGCCGGTCCAGATGCGATTGCGCGTTCTCGGATTTTAATGATCAATGCGGCAACATGATTTGCTCGAAAATGAGTTTCGACGTCCGCCATTGTCGGCAATGGGGGTGGGGGAACCTCCGCATCGGCTTCAGTAATTGGGACAAACTGTTCGCGGGTGCACTGCTCCTGTTTCCATTGCTCAATTACGGCTTCGTCTTTAACGACGCGCACGCGGGCCGCATAGGCATCGAACGACATGTTCGCAAATTTCTGCGCATGCGTCTCACGCAGCTTGGATTGGTAATTGTGATAGTTTGGCGGTCCTAATAGCACGCCGCTCATCCCGCACTGGGCGATCCCTGTAAAATTCCCTTTGGGCGGCTCAGCTTCGACTTGCTCACGCCGATAGTATGTATCGAGCGAGGAATTTAATGCGTGAGACAATGCAGTGGATTCGTCGAGCCATAGAGAACCGTCCGATTTGAGCTGATACAGCGCAGGTGCTGATTCTTCAACGCGTTTCAATTCCACCTGATAGCGCTCGGATTTTTCCAATACCAAGCGTGCCAGATCAAAGAGCGGGTATGCTTTCATCGAAAGTTTAATCTGGCGAGCAACACCTTCGACGCCTGTGCGATCTGGTAGAAATCGCACCTGCCAGCCAGTGATCGCAGCGGTTTCCTTTTGTTCCACGCGCTCGGGCTGCCTGCCGCCACTGTCGTCGCGGTGGCCTCTGGCAGGCCGTGAGGAGTCGTCGCGTCGTGGACCTCCTCCAGGGCGCTTTTCACGATCCGGACGTGGTCCTCGCCTTCCGTCGCCGCGTTTGTCAAATCCTCCGTGGCGCTCAGGGCGATCATGGCCGCGATCAAACCGTGCAGCTAATTTAGAGACGTCCGATGTATTGCCGCCGTCTCTCGCCCAAGCGGGGAGAAAGCTCTGTGCGAGATCGATCTCCAAGTTATCAGGTGCTGGTGCGGGATCGGGTTGCTCGTTCATGATGGCTGAACCGTATCAGGTTCCTTAAAGAACGGGAGCGGGAATTTCAAATCATTCGATAGTAAAAAATCGCGCGCGTCGGAGTGCGTCCCGCGAATATTACTTCACGCTGCCAATGACTTTAAATCCCAAGGTTACGAGCGTCGCGATGCCGCTGCACCACGGGAGGACGCCCAGAGATAGCGCCAGGATGAGGGGCCACTTCGAAATCCCCAGTGCCATTCCTGCAAGCGCACCAATTTGTGGTCCAATCGTAATTGGTGCCAGAAGTCCCAGTGCAGGCAGGCCGTATTTTCGCACCGCCCGCTGAAACCATCCATCCGCAGCCGGATTGAGCTGTTTGTGAAAGCGTCGCGTTAATGCTGTCCGCAGGGGGTCACCCAGGAGGGCGATGACCAGCCCACCTAGCGAATATCCGATCCATGCCACCAAAGCCGCGGCCCACACTGAAGCTCCTGCGGCTGTTGCAGCGGGAATGGCAGCGATGAAATAGAGAAATCCCAGCCCAAGGGCGAGAAGCAGGGCATTGCCCGAAAAATCCGTCAGTGATTCGCCCATCACGCAACGCGGACAGGCGGAAGGGACCAAATTTCTTTAGCGTATTCGGTAATAGTCCGGTCGCTGGAAAACTTCCCGACGCGGGCTGTATTCAAAATAGCCATTTTTGCCCAGCGTGCTTTGTCCCGGAATGCGACATCGACCTCTTGCTGGCAGTCGCTGTACGCTTGATAATCGGCAAGAACGAGAAACGGATCACTGTAGATGAGATTGTCGTGGAGCATGCTGAGGACGCCGGACGGTTCGGTCGGAGTGAAATAATTCGATCCCACCCAGTCGACAACTGCGCGCAGTTCTTCATTGGCGCGGTAAACTTCCTCGGGATGGTATCCCTTCTCCCAGAGGGCATGGACATCGTCAACGGTGAGACCGAAAATGAAAATATTCTCGGCACCCACTTCTTCTAAGATTTCCACATTGGCACCATCCAAAGTGCCGATCGTCAGGGATCCATTGAGTGCCAATTTCATATTGCCGG
>JBGSMR010000329.1:0-5229 GCA_041740065.1 Chthoniobacterales bacterium | reverse complement strand
CCGTTTCATCTCCCATATTCGAGATTCGGAAGGTGGTTCCCTTGATCTTGCCGTAACCTCCGTCGATCACGCAGTGATATTTCGAGCGCAGGCGTTTGATCCAGGCAGCCACGTCGATTCCTCGGTTGTTTGCAACGCAGGTGAGTGATGTAGATCGATACCCTTCGGGAGCGAAGAACTCAAATCCCCGGTCATTCACCCATTGATGAACAAGCCCGTTAAGCCTTAGATGCCGGGCGTGACGCGCCTCGATCCCTTCCTCAAAGATATCCTCCAATTTGGACCGCAGTGCGTAAATGTGCGAAATGACGGGCGTGCTGGGAGTCATGTCCTGCTCTTGGTTTTTTTGGAACTCAATGAAGTCAAAATAGTATCCCCGATCTTTCATGGTAGCCGCACGCTCGAAAGCCCGCTTTGAAACACTGAACAACGCGAGACCCGGCGGTAGCGCGAGTGCCTTCTGACTGCCGGTCAAAAGCACATCGATGCCAATTTCATCCATGGGGATTGGTTCCGTCGAAAATGACGAAACCGTATCCACGATCAGCATGACTTCTGGATATTTACGAACGACCGCAGCTATCTCACGCAGAGGATTCTTTAATCCGCAGGACGTTTCATTATGAATGAGAGTGATTGCATCGAATCCTCCTTCCGCGAGCGCGGCGTCGACGGCATCTGCAGTAATCGGAGTTCCCCAATCGGCACGCAGCGCGACGGCTTCTTTGCCACAGCGCTTGCTCACATCAAACCACTTATCACTAAAGGCACCGCACATGCAGTTGAGGACTTTTTTCGCGACGAGGTTACGGATCGCGCCCTCCATTACTCCCCATGCCGAAGACGTGGAAAGAAATACCGGCTGAGCAGTACCGAATAACGTCTGCAGTTGTGGCTGGATGCCGCCGTAGAGCGCTTTGAAGTCTGGACTCCGGTGTCCGATCATCGGCGAACAGAACGCACGGAAGGTTTTCTCGGAAACTTCGACGGGGCCCGGAATGAAGAGTTTGATGTGGTCAGTTGTTGGTTGCATAAATGGTTGGGGTGATACTATTCCCAGATAAAGTTCTCCAGCCGCAAGCGCTTTACGCGGGATTCTGCTTCGGCAGATCGGGGTCCATGGGCGTCGGCGAGTTTTTGATAGACAATCATCGCCTCCTCCCAGCGGCCCTGCGATTCAAGAATTCGTGCAGCATCAAAGCCGGATTTATAAAACCAGAAATACTCGGGCTCGCCCTCGCCCGGCGTGTCAACCACCCGGTAGTATCCAGAAAGCGCTGCATCCGTATTTCCAAGTTTTTCATATGCGGTCGCAGCTTTCGTCATCGCCTCGTTCCGGTCTGCAAGGGAAATTTCCTCTTGCGCAAGATTCTCCCAGATTGCAATTGCCTCATTGAGCCGGGATGAGTCGCTGGCTCCCATGGCAAAAAACGTGTCGGCGCGCTTCATTCGGGCGGCAAGCTGGATCTCCGGGCTTTTCGCTTCTGTGGCGAGGCGATCCAACAGGACGAGCGCCTCGTCGTTACGGCCGAGAAGATTATAGATCACGGCCTGATCCAACCGGGCGCGAGCGGCCAGGGGACTACTCGATTGGGCGACTTCCTCGAATAACTCGATCGACCGCTCAACCGCTTCAGGATCCATCGACTTTGCCGCGGCATCAGCGGCAAAGTATAGCGCACTTGAGGCGAGCAATTTGTCTTGCGAGTCACGTCCCGCCTGCTCGAATTCTACCCATGCCGCGCGGTAATCGCCCGAGCGCGCAAGCATCTCGCCGAGTTTCATACGCACTTCTGCGTCGCGTGGAGATTCAGGAAACTCGGCTAGGAAATCCCGAGATAATTCTACCACGCGTCGAGTGGATTCCGCTGAACCATCGTCCGCGAGAAAGACCTCGAGCGCGCGGGCCTGAACAGGAGAGATACCGGGTTGATTAGCAACCCTCGAAAAATATTCTTGAGCATCGCCCTCACGCCCTTGTTCCGTCGCCAATTCCGCCGCGGCAAAAGCAGCGCGCGCGCGAATCGAAGGATCGGTCGCTGCCCGCGAGAGCTCTAAAAGGGCGCTGTCTCGACGCAGGTCCCGGGCCGTGATCAATGCTTTGCGCAGGGCAACATTTTCAGAGATTGGCAACTCCTTTGAAGCGGCTTCGCTGACCGTTTCGGGATCCCATTTATCTCCTGCCAACGCCTCAGCGAGAGCTGCGTTCTCCATTGCTGCCCGGCTCAAGTCATCGTCGAAGCGATTGGCTACATTTAAAAATAGAGACCGAGCAGCCACTTCGCGGCCTGCTGCCAAGTTTAGCATCGCTCGCAAAAATTGTAATTGAGGGCGCGACGCGTCTAATTTCTCAAGTTCCGCTCCACGACTCAAAACGTCAAATGCTGCGCCGATCTGGCCGTCAGCATACAACATCTCAACCGCGTGGATAATGGCCTGCGCCCGCAGCGGGTGCCCTTCCCGCTGATCTGCGAAACGAATGAATGCCGCAAGTGCCTGAGGATTTCGACCCGCGCGTAACTCATGTCGGCCAAGATAGAATGCCGCATAGGAAGCGAGTTCCGCGTGATTGGTATCCCGGGCCCATCGCCGCAACTCAGCACTGCTGGCATCAGGGAGTGCTGTATACAGTTCATCCAGCTTTGCAAATAATGCCGGCACTGCCACGTCGTTCGGATGCGCATCGAGATACGCTTCGAGGCGCGTTTCGGCATCAGCCATGCGGTTGAGCGACATGAGTGCCTCAACCTCTCCAATGATCGCGCCCGACCGTAAGGCGGGAATTTTTGCAGCCGAAATACCAGCAAACAATTCATGCGCACGTTCACCATTTCCGAGATCGAGCGAAATCCTGGCATCAAGATAAGTCACCATTTCTTGCTCGGCAGGTGTTGGATTTGGCAATGCATCAAGGGCGCGCATGGCATCGGCAAATTCTCCGCTGGCAACCATCAGTCGGATCAAGTTAAGCCGAGTTGCGTTAGTGGCAGATGGTGATTGTGCCACGCGCTGTAATGACGTCTTCGCTGCAGCAGGTCGACCCAGCGCTTCCAGCATCCGAGCTTCTCCCAAACGCGCATCGACGGCCATCGGAGCAGATGGATTTTCTGCGATAGCGGAAAAAATCTGAAGCGCAGGCTCGAAATTTTCAGCCGCCGCATATGCTTCCGCGGTCCAATACCGCAAATCCAAGTCATCCAAAGAATCGGGCTGGTCTAAAACCTGCAACGCCTCACCCGGGCGGCCCGCATCAATGAGACAGCGTGCAAGCTCCACGCTGATCGCCCGCTTTCCGCCAGCATCATCCGTTGCCGCCATCAATGTCTTGAGGTCATGGATCACCACTTGTGGCAGTCCGCTCTCACGGGCTGCTTTCATGCGGCCCAACTCAGGCGAGATCGAATCAGTCGAAGCACCCGAAGTGCTTGCCATTCCAACAAAAGCAATGATCGCGAGACAACGCTTCATCGGGACAATAGCGGGCTGAGGTACACTCCGGTAACGCTGACCGGATTATTCGCAACTTCCTCGGGCGTTCCTTCAGCCACGATCCTCCCGCCGCCAGCACCCCCATGAGGTCCGAGGTCGATCACCCAATCCGCAGTTTTGATGACTTCGAGATTGTGCTCAATGACAATGAGCGTATTTCGGGCGTCGCGGAGTTTCATCAGGACTTCTAGCAATTTGTGAATATCAGCAAAATGCAGTCCTGTCGTCGGTTCATCAAGGATGTAAACCGTGCGACCTGTCGCTTTGCGCGCCAACTCGGTGGCCAACTTCAATCGCTGAGCCTCCCCGCCCGAGAGCGTGGTGGCAGACTGGCCCAGGCGCAAATACCCCAACCCGACTTGCTGCATCGTGTCTAGTTTATCCGACAATGCAGGAATGCTCCGAAAAAATCGCGCGGCTTCATCCACCGTCATGTCCAGCACATCGGCAATGTTTTTTCCCTTGTAAGTAACTTCGAGCGTTTCGCGGTTATAACGACGACCCCGGCACACTTCGCACTCGACATAAACGTCGGCGAGAAAATGCATCTCGATTTTGATCAACCCATCCCCTTGGCAATGTTCGCAACGCCCGCCTTTCATATTGAATGAAAACCGGCTCGCGCTGTATCCGCGCACGCGCGAAGCCGGAAGCTGCGCGAACAACTCACGGATGGGACCCAGCGCCCCGGAGTAAGTGGCCGGGTTGGATCGTGGCGTGCGACCAATCGCGCTTTGGTCGATCACCACCACCTTATCAAACTGGGCAGTGCCGATGATCTCATCATGGGCGCCTGGCTTCACCTTGGCGCCATTGAGTTCACGGGCCAGCGCGGCCCACAGGATGTCATTTACCAAGGTGGATTTTCCGCTACCAGAGACTCCCGTCACGCAGGTAAAACATCCGGCAGGAAAGGCAGCCGCAATCGACTGGAGGTTATTTTCGCGGGCGCCGCGGACAGTGAGCCATCCATCTCCGAGCTCCGCTGCTTTTCCCCGCAATTTTCGCGGCGCGGTACGCAGCCTAGGAATCGGGATCCTCAGTCGCCCGCTCAGGTATTGCGCAGTCAGCGAGGTTTCTGAGAGCAAAATCTGGTCCAGCGTGCCCTGAGCGACGAGATTCCCGCCCGAAGGACCTGCTCCGGGTCCCAAGTCGATCACATGGTCTGCAGCTCGAATCGTGTCTTCGTCGTGCTCGACCACAATCACAGAATTTCCCAGATCCCGCAGATTGCGCAACGTTCCGATCAGTCGATCATTATCGCGCTGATGCAATCCGATGCTGGGTTCATCGAGCACATAGAGAACCCCCGCGAGACCGCTCCCAATTTGAGTTGCAAGGCGAATCCGCTGCGCCTCACCACCCGACAGGGTGCCACTTTCGCGATTCAAACTGAGATAACCCAACCCGACCTCATTAAGAAACCGGAGCCGTTGCCGGATTTCGTGAAGCACATCATCGAGCACCTGCATCTGCGAGGGAGTCAGGACCAATCGCTCAAGCACGGCAAGCGCATCAGAAATACTGAGCCCGCAGATCTCTTGTATGTTAAATGCACGTCCGGCACCGTCTGACACCGTCACCGCAAGGATCTCAGGTTTCAGCCTCGCACCATGACAAACGGCACATTCTTTCCCCGCCATGAACCCACGAATACGGCTTTTAGTGAATTCGCTTTCGCTCTTTTCAAGCAGGCGTTCCATTTGAGGGACCAACCCCTCAAACGGCTTCTCGACGACA
>JBGSMR010000308.1:0-2734 GCA_041740065.1 Chthoniobacterales bacterium | reverse complement strand
TTGCTATTTTTATCCTGGCCGGTGTCTTTTCATGTGAGCCAATTCGTATTCCGTCCGGTGTTTTGACAGGGGGCGGTGCCTTCTCTGCTCGGGTTAAACGCTGGAGCTACCATCAGGGATAGAAATTGAATTGTGTGATCTCCGGTCTCGCTTCATAAGTCTGCCGCGATGGAGCATATCCTAGTTTTGTCAATTGTCGGCGTCGCGCTGGTATTGTTTGTCACAGAAGTTATTCGCCCCGATTTGGTTGCCATCGGGGTGATGCTTGTGCTTTTTGTCACGGGCATCGTCGACGCTGAGGCCGCGTTCAGCGGATTCAGCAATCCGGCGGTGATCACTGTCATCGCGATGTTTATTCTGAGCGCAGGGCTCGTTAACACCGGGGTGGCTGATTTCCTTGGACGGGGTATTCTGACGGTCTGTGGATCCAGTCCGATAGCAGTCACCGCAGGAACGATGATCACGGTGGCAGTGATGTCGGCATTTATGAACAACATCGGCGCTGTGGCGGTGATGATGCCTGCGATGTTTGCGATCAGCCAAAAGATCAACTATCCGGTGGCGCGGCTTTTGATGCCGCTATCGTTTGGTTCGCTGCTCGGCGGACTGCTGACGTCGATTGGGACACCACCCAACTTGCTGATTTCGTCGGCGCTGGAGACCCACGGATTCGCCGGATTTCGGCTATTTGATTTTGCGCCTACGGGACTCGTCATTCTGGCGATTGGCGTCATCTATATGGTTTTCGTCGGGCGCAAATTGATCCCCATTCGAGATGCCGGACAGAATCTTTCGAAAGAGTTTCAATTGGATGAGTACCTCACCGAGTTGGTCATTCCGGTGGGCTCACCTTACGCTGGAAGAAGTCTGCGGGAGATTGATCTGCGTGTGGAGTTAGGACTCAACGTGCTCCGTATGCGCCGCGAGCGGAATGGTCGGTTATTTAGCTACGTGCCGGGTCCGGACTCCCAATTGGAGGAAGGCGACCGGATGATTGCTCAGGGGTCGCTCACGCCGCTGATAAAAGAAAAGAACACCGGTAAAATCGAAATTTATGCGGAGCACAAATTCACCGATTCTGATCTCCAGGGCGACGGGATGGAATTGGCGGAGGTGGTAATCTCGCCGAATAGCGACTTGATCGGACGGAGCATCCGGAATTTCGACGCTCGACGGCTTTTGAATGTTCTCGTGCTTGCACTCAAACGGGGAGGGCACAGCCAGATACGCGAATTCGCGACGATTCCGTTGGAAGCAGGCGATGTCCTGCTGGTTCAAGGCCACCAGAATGCCCTTGCCACGATGGCGACGAGCTCGGAGTTTTTGGTCGTTAGCCGGGTCAAACCGGAAAAGCGTAACTACCGCAAAACACCGATCGCATTGGGGATCATGGCGCTCACGGTGGGACTTGCAGCCTTTGGGGTCGTCCACATTTCTGTTGCAGCGATGTTGGGTGCGCTTTTGATGGCTGTGACCAAATGTTTGCCGCTGGAAGAATTTTACCAGTCAGTCGATTGGCGCGTGATATTCCTGATCGCTGGAATGATCCCGCTCGGCCTCGCGATGGATGATGATCACACGGGGACGGCCCGGTGGCTGGCAGATGCATTTTTAAGCGTTACCGGAACGACCAATCCCTTACTGGTGCTTGCAGGCTTGTTTTTGTTCACGACCCTCATTACTGAAATCATGTCCAACGCGGCCGCCGCTGTGCTTTTGGCGCCAATCTCGATTGCGATTTCCAATAGCATGGGCATTGAGCCCTATCCCTTTCTCATGGCAGTTGCCATCGGTGCTTCGACGACATTCATGACACCGATTGGGCATCAATCCAACGTGCTGATCTATGGCGTGGGGAACTATCGATTTACAGACTTCGCCCGTGCAGGAGCGCTGCTGAATCTCATCATCTTTTTCGCAATCCTCTTCGTCATCCCTTACTTCTGGCCATTTCGCGCCTTAGTGGCGCAATGACCACGCGAATGCACTCGTCAATTGCTAAAATTTGCTGATAGAACCCGGCATCGTGAATACGGCAATCGACTCTAGGCTGACGGTGAAGAAAACCTACAAACTATACATCGGTGGAGCATTTCCACGGAGTGAAAGTGGTCGTGTGGAAATGGCAACCAGCGCCGATGGCAAGACTCCCCTTGATAATTTTGCCAAGGCATCCCGGAAGGATTTTCGAGATGCCGTGGTGAAGGCGCGTGCGAGCCAGCCGAAATGGGCGGGTGCCAGCGCTTACATCCGCGGCCAAATTCTCTACCGGATGGCGGAGATCATGGAAACGCGCCGCACCGAACTCGAATATGAACTGCGCCGCAGCGGGGTCACATCGAAGCCGGAGGACGAGGTGTCGAAGGCGATCGATCTGGTGGTTCATTACGCCGGATGGACCGATAAATACACGCAGGTGTTTTCTTCGGTGAACCCGGTGGCGTCCCCACACTTTAATTTTTCGTTTCCTGAACCGACCGGTGTGGTGGCTGTGATTGCGCCGGACGCACCGCCGCTCCTCGGGCTTGTCGGCGTGGTTTTACCGGTCATCTTATCTGGCAATACATGCATCGTGATTGCATCCAGCACGGCACCACTCGTTGCTGTGACTTGGGCGGAGATTCTTGCTACATCAGACCTTCCGGGCGGGGTGATAAATCTGCTTACTGGAGACGCCGGTGAGCTGGCCCCGCACTTTGCCACCCACATGGATGTGAATGCCGTGGTGACCGGC
>JBGSMR010000305.1:0-3383 GCA_041740065.1 Chthoniobacterales bacterium | reverse complement strand
CGCGGGATTTTCGATGATGACCTTCGTTTTCGCACTTTTTATCTATTACCGCTTCGCGATGGATGCCGCGACAACGGGAAAAATACTCGCCATGGTCGGCCTCATCGGCGTTATCATTCAAGGAGGACTGATCGGTCGCCTCGTGAAAACATTCGGTGAACTCCGACTGGCAATCACGGGAGGGATCATCCTCGCAGGCAGCCTTTGTTTACTGCCTCTCGCATCAACCCTCGCAGGTCTTTTATGGGTTAGTGCAGGAGTAGCAGTCGGGAACAGCTTGGTCACGCCAACCCTCACCGCGTTGGCGTCACGTAGCGTGGATCAGGATTGGCAGGGGCGCGCGTTGGGTTTATTTCAGTCCGCAGGTAGCTTGGCACGATGGATTGGTCCTGCCGCAGCGGGCCTCCTCCTAGCACTCGACATCGGCAAGCCGATCGAAGACTACGCACGCACGCCCCTGTGGACGGGAGCCGTGTTGGTATTCATTGCCACTGCTTTAATGTTGCTAATTCCTGTACGGCACGTGCAGCCGATCGAGACAGTCGCAGCCGGCGCAAAGTAAAAGCGCGTGGCACGCATGTGCAAAATGCGAAGCGTTTATGCATTTTCGCATTGCCAAAGATAGATGGGCTCCTAAATTCGAGCCCTCCGACCCGTCTCATGTATCGATACAGCCCCGAACTGAAAATTTTCACAGGTACCGCGCATCGTGGACTTGTAGAGTCTATCTGCAAATATCTGAAAGTGCCCTTGGGTGACGCCTCGGTTAGCTCGTTTCCGGACGGTGAGACATTTGTTAAAATTAATGAGAATATTCGCGGTCGCGATGTGTTCATCGTCCAGCCGACATGTCCACCGACCAATCAAAACCTCATGGAGTTGCTGATTTTGGTGGATGCCGCGCGTCGTTCCAGCGCTGCACGCATCACCGCAGTTCTCCCGTTTTTTGGGTATGCCAGGCAGGACAGAAAAGATCAGCCACGCGTGCCAATCACCGCGAAACTGGTGGCAAACCTCCTCGTCGCCGCAGGCGTAAATCGCGTCCTGACGATGGATCTCCATGCACAACAATTGCAGGGATTTTTTGATATCCCGGTCGATCATCTTTACGCACTTCCCGTGCTGATGCAGTATTTGCAGGAAAAAAACCTGACTAACCTCACGGTCGTTTCACCCGATGTCGGCGGCGTGAAGATGGCATCCGCTTACGCTCAAGCGCTCAAAGCGGGATTGGCCATTGTGGTCAAACGCCGGATCTCTGCCACCGAAACCGAAGCCCTTCACGTCATCGGCGAAGTCGAAGGAAAAAATGTCCTCATTGTCGACGACCTCACCGAAACGGCTGGAACAATCACCAATGCCGCCAAGATTTTGCGCGGATTTGGAGCACTCGATATTTATGCTGGTGTTTCGCACACGGTGCTGACAGATTTGGCGGTTGAGCGATTAAAAAAATCCGAGATTAAAGAGCTGATCACAACCGACAGCACGCCGATTAATGAAGCGGCTGCCGATTGTGTTAAAGTGCTGTCGATTGCTGAATTGTTAGGCGAAGGCATTATCCGGATCCACCGAGACGAATCGGTAACTTCGCTTTTCGAACTAAAGAAAAAATCCACCACGTAATTCTGTTATGGCAACTCAAGTAAAACTCACTGCGCGTCCCCGCGTGGAATCCGGTCGCAACGCCGTGAAACAAGTGCGCGCCCGCGGCTCTGTGCCGGCGGTCATCTACGGATCGCACCAGACCCCATCCAACCTCGAAGTAAACCGCAAGGAAATCGAGCGCCTCCTTTCGCACGCCCACGGAGAGCATTTGTTGGTGGACCTATCCATTGAAAGCGATGGCAAGGCCGTTACCAGTCTCGCGTTGATTCAGGAAGTCCAGCATCATCCGGTACGCGGCGATATCCTACACATCGATTTCCACGCGGTCTCCCGCACCAAGACGATCCAGTCCGAAGTTCCCATCGAGTCTGAGGGGGAACCCGAAGGAGTCAAAACTTTTGGCGGCATTCTCCAACAGCAAGTCCGCGGAGTGCTTCTCGAATGTCTTCCCCAAGATCTTCCCGAAGTTCTTACGGTGGATGTCTCCGGACTCAACGTCGGCGATTCCCTGCATATCAGCGACTTGGTTCTTCCTGCGGGAGTTACCGCTGTGGCTGACCCTGAGATCACGATTTTCCTCGTCTCTGAACCCAATGTTCAGGAAGAAGCGCCCGTTGCGGCTACCGCTCCGGAAGTGCTCAAGGAAAAGAAAGCGGACGCTCCGGCTGCGGAGAAAAAGTAACCGGGCTGCTCTATGGAGCAGAATATCCCGATCCGACTCGTTGCCGGGCTCGGGAATCCGGGCAAATCCTATGAACGCACGCGCCATAATATCGGCTTTCTCGTCATCGACGAGCTCTGTCGACGCGGGCGTCATGATTTGCAGCCGATTCCCAAGTGGCAATGCGCCCTGGCGGGCACCATCGACTTCGCGTTCATGAAACCCCTCACCTTCATGAACCGGAGCGGGGAATCCCTCGGTGGATACACTCGTTTTTATAAAATTCCATCGCAATCCGTACTTGTGATCGTCGATGACGTGGCGCTTCCTATCGGGCGTCTCAGGCTCAGAAGCTCGGGATCATCTGGTGGACACAACGGCCTTGAGTCAACAATCACACACCTAGGAACAAATTCCTTTCCTCGATTGAGGGTAGGAATCGGAGCTGGACTCGGAGCCATGCACGACCATGTGCTTGGAAAATTTTCGTCAGAAGAAGAGCCTGGCATCCACGCCGCCATCACACGCGCCGCGGACGCAGTGGAATCGATCCATACTCATGGCTTGAATTTTGCAATGAATCACTTTAATCAACCAAACTAACCATCATGAAAAAACGCTACGAAATTCTGCTCGCGCTTGATACGCGAGGCAAAGAAGACAACGCCAAGGACATCATTGAACGGCTCGAAAAGGAATTTATCGCGGAAGGCGCGGATATTGAGCAAATTCAACGCCTCGAAAAACGGGATCTCTCGTACGAGCACAATCATATTAATTCCGCCTATTTCGTGAATTTCATTCTCGAGATCGATACCACAAAACTGGATCGCTTGCGCGGCAAATTTAAGCTCGACGAGGAAGTCTCGCTCTACAACTTCATCGTCCTGCCAGCCAAGACCGCTGCGGCAGCGTAAACTCTCAATCCCAAACATCCCATGGCCAACGTCAATAAAGTCATCCTGATCGGAAACGTCACCCGCGATCCCGAAATCAAATACACTGCCAAAGGGAGTGCGGTAACGGAGATTGGCATGGCGATCAATCGATTCTTCACGACTGAGGGTGGAGAAAAGCGTGAGGAAACCACATTTGTGGATGTCACGCTTTGGGG
>JBGSMR010000289.1:0-4340 GCA_041740065.1 Chthoniobacterales bacterium | reverse complement strand
CTAAATAATCATTTGTGGCGCCCGCGCCCTCGCGTCCGCCACCTCCGCCATTGAGTTCACCGGATATCGTGAGGCCTTCATTGCTTCCGTTTCCCCCATCTCCGAACTCCCCTCCACCGCCGCCCGCGCCCGGTCCGGTTCCGTTGCCGCCGTTGCCAGAATACCCGCCACCTCCGCCTCCGGCTAGGCGCCCGCCATTTCCGCCGTTGCCGCCCATCCCGCCGCCACCGCCACCGCCAGAGTAATTTCCAGTGCCCACGCCGGTGTCTCCACCGTTGCCGCCTTGCGCAAAATTGTTGTCAAATTCGACATTCGAAAGCGTCACGTTTGCCGTATTGTTGACAAAAAGTCCGCTTCCCGCGCCGTGGCCGCCCCCCCCCCCCCCGGAACGGGCGCCCGGGCTGTTGATCGATCCCGGATTGCCAAAACCCCCGCTGCCGCCAAGCGCTTTTGTGTTGATGATTTGGAGGTTTTCGATGCGCAGCGTTCCGGATTGCACGAACAACGCACGGAATTTGCTGGCCCCATTCACCGCGAATCCGTTGCCACTGATTGTCAGGGCGGGCGCGGTCGAAATCATCGGCAGATCATCCGTCAGCACGATATTTGCGGTCAGGTTGATCGTATAGGCGCCGGGAGCATCCCGCAGATTAAAAAAGGCGGTGCGCAATGCGGCCTCATTCGAGACATTGACAACGGTCTGCGCTCGGATCGGTGAAACGCACATCACGATTCCCGCCAAGGCAAGAAAAAGGCACCCGCCCAGAGCCTGTCTTTTTGCAAAAAACATATTATGTCTCATAGATTTTTTCGGACCTTAGCCGCATCGGATATTGTCAACAACCCTCACACATGAGGGGGTGGCAGTTGCGGGCTTCCTCGGAAACTGCTAGGGTCACGTCCATGGGTATCGGGCTTCGGAACTATCAATTGCTTCTCAAGGTCATCGATAACCTCTATGCAGCCCGGACATTGGACGAGGTGCAGGTGGTGACCCGGGAAGGTTTGGCCAAGCTCGTTTCTGGAGACTGCTACGACCTGGTTTTGTTTGGTAGCAGCCTGCCGGAGAGGAACGCATTTCTCTCCGAATCTGGTACTTATACCGAAGATGAAATGCGCTACATGCTCGAGAACGCGGGTAAGCATCCCTTGGCCAGCACGTTCTTCATGGGCGATCCCGGAGCGATCAGTATCTCGCAACGGGTCTCCGCTCGCCAATGGCAGAACACCAAGTTTTACCGGGAGTCCGGCTACCAGCGCCTGGGGCTCAAGCATGAACTCGCCGCGTTGGTGCCAGACGTCACTCACACCAGCATCGCCGCCGTCTCCGTCTTGCGATCCCGAGATTTTTCCGAGCGGGATCGGGAGATCCTGAATCACCTTCGCTATCACCTCGGGCGGGCGTGGAAACGAGCCCTGGTCGCCAGGCCCGCTCCCACTCCGTCTCTGGTCCAAGAGATTTTCCCCCAATTGAGCGAACGTGAGGCGGAGGTGCTGTTCTGGATCACCGAAGGCAAGCAAAACCGGGAGATTGCAGACATTCTGGAGCGGAGTCTCAATACGGTTCAGGAACACGTGGAAAACATCACACGCAAGCTCGACATGGAGAACCGCCACGCGCTGGCGACATTCGCCCTCCGGTCAATGATGGAAGGTTGATCAAGCTTCGCCTATCATCCTATTCCAGATGAGCTGGAGCCATTGCCCACGATTCACAGCGACCCTCACACCGACCGGTAACAACTCGCCGTTCGCGGTCTCCAGTCGCCATGCGAAGATCGAGGCCGGAAGGTTTTTCGTTCCGAGCGGCTGCATCGCGAAAAAGTGTCGGTCCCGCTATTTCACAGTTTATGTTTCCAGTAGGCAAACTGTGCTTGTCATTGCGCTTGAGGAAACGCCGGGTAGTCGTGGGGCAATCCATGCCCATGTCATGGTTGTTTCTTTTCGAAGTCGTTGTGCAATTTCTGCCTTCACGGGATGCATTTTCTTCATCGTCTCCAATTCCCAGAGCGTTGAGTTTCTCGCGGCAAGCTCCTCGCCAATGATCCCATTTGCCTTGGCCTCCATGCTCGCAGTGACCTCCTCGGGACGATGATTGCCCCGCCCGGATGAGAGATTTGCCTTTTCCTGCAATCGCTCCATCCTCAACCACGGATTCCTCTTTCGAGTAGTTCGCTACACATGCATCTCCCATTCGACCTTCTCGCAGGCCTGAGATAGTGTTTTAAAAAGCGTTTCTCGATCCTTGCAATCTTCGAAAATCGGCTCCCTCCGTTCGCCTCGACTCATCACATGATAAATCGCTCCCTCCTATTCGATGCTTAATTGCCTCGGCATCTTTTCCCCTTATCCGATCCCTCGCTGGCCAGTAATTGTCAAATAGCTGGACCGACCCTTTTTCAGGTGAAATTCGCAGTCATTTCGATTGCCGTGCAGTTATGTTTTCGCCGGCATCACATTCGGATAAGGCCCCAGAAACCTTTCGCCGTGAAAGAGGACAAGAGAGTTGAGAACCCCTTAAAAGGGGATATCCATCCTTAAAAGGGCTGAAATTACAGAGGCGAGCGCCTCTTGTTTTGTCTCAAATCTGGCCTGATCGATGGTTTGAGAAAAAATAGGCGGATTTGCCAGAAAAGACAGATGTTTGAGAACGTTTATGAAGCATTGCACGAGGTGTGCATTGATTGAGAAACATAGTTGCAGCAGCTATGCAGGGAGGCTGAGTGGGGAGACGAAACAGATCCGCTGAGGGGCTGGCGGTGGGGCCATGTCGAGAGGCGAGACGCCTCGGGCTGCGTCGGCGTGGAGGTATATCATGGTGGTCTCGACGTGCTCGTGGCCGAGTAGGTCTTGGATGGTCCGGATGTCATTGCCTGCTCGGAGAGCATGGGTCGCGAATGCGTGGCGGAGGGTGTGAGGGGTGACTCGTTTAACGATCCCGGCAGCGCGCACGGCGTGGCGCATTGCCTTCTGGACGCATTCTGGCACGGCGTGCCATCTGCGTTGATCGCGGATGCACTGGCTCGGGAATAGGTATTGCCACCCGATTTCCCGGTGGGCGTTTTTGTATTTAATCGACAGTCTGTTGGGCAACTCGACGTAACCTGCCCCGGCAGCTACATCTTGAGCGTGAAGAGCTGCCCTCCAGACGACTTGGCGTTGTAAATGCGGGGCGATTGCGACGGGCAGCAATGCCAGGCGATCTTTGTCGCCCTTGCCTCCGTGAATGCGGATAGTGAGTGATTCGAAATCGATGTCCTTAACCCGCAATTTACAGGTCTCTTCGACGCGCAATCCTGAGCCATACATAATGGCCGCCATTAGCCTTGGCTGGCCTTTTAATCCCGCAAAGATGCGGGCTAGTTCCTCGCGTGTCGGGATGGTGCGAAGGTGGAACTTTTCGCGCGGGGGCTTGGGGAGATCAAGGTTGGCAATATCCGATTTGAGGACATGCTTAAAAACAAATACAAGCGCGCAGAGTGCTTGTTTGCGGCTGACGCTGGAATAATTTTGCCGGTCCAGTGAGTGCAGCCACTCCGAAACCATCGCGCCAGTCCATTGCGTCGCCGGGAGCTTCCCGGACTCAATGAAAAATTTCCGAATCCAAAACTCATAGACTGAGACCGTCCGCTTTTGGAGGTCTCGGCAGGTTGCCTGGACACGAAATTTTTCTATAAGCCCCATATAGTTAATCCGAACTCGGTTTGCTTAATACACTGTTCAGCAGAGAATCAGTCTTCATCCGGCACCTCCGTTTCGCTCCACGCGATTGCTTCGTCCACGCCGATCAAGTTGCAGATTTCGTCCCACGCGGATTCCGCAATGGCGCTGTCAGGCTCGTTGTCGATCCCGCAGTTGAGCTTGAGCCAGACCCGTTTCAGGACATCGACGCATTGCGCCTCACGCCCCGCCCTACGGTTCCAGATTTTAGCCACTTTCTCGGGCGATCCAGCAGCCCGCCAACAGTTGCATTCGGGGCGATTTTCGCACCACGCGAAGAACCAGCTTTTCGGGCGATTCGGCAGCGATTTATCGGTGATTTCCGCAGCGGAGCCGCAGAACGGACACGGAAGAAGCTGAACAAGTCGCTCCTGGACAACCGCCTGGTCGCCCCCTGTTTGGACGGTTTCCGCCGTCTCGGTGTTGATTTCTGGTTTCATGATTTTTCGTGTCGTCGGTCGGCGGTGCCAGAGCTAGGCGTTCGCCGCGCGCAGCCCTTGGCTTAATCTGCGGTCACAGTATTTGTTTACTGTGGCCAGCGCGGCCTTCGTAACTACACACCAGCGGAACTCTAGCTCACAGTCCTGTGATTGTGCCGGAGCGAAGTGCCGCCACGCTTC
>JBGSMR010000265.1:0-3507 GCA_041740065.1 Chthoniobacterales bacterium | reverse complement strand
TTCATGGTTCTAGCGTCGCTCGTAGATCGCGAAGCCGGGGAGTTTCGTGATGTCATCGATAAGGCCCGCCGCGAGGGTTTTGTCCGGTTACGCGTGGATGGTGAATTGGTCGAGTTGTCGCGACCCGATCCGATTCGTCTTCTCAGCCCTACTCGTCACCGTGGCACTTGGCCTCGGCGCGTGTGCTACAGTCCCAACCGGGAAACCCCAAAATTCCCTATCCTTCGACCCGCCGCTCAAGCAGCCAAAAAATCCATCTAATGTGAAAGTCAAACTGAGCACCAGCGCTCAGCGGCTGTATTTGGTCGAGGGTGATGAAGTGTTGCTTGCAAGCCCGATCAGCGTTGGCAAGACCGCCTCGCCCACCCCTCCGGGCATACATACCATTCGAGCAAAAACCGCAAATCGCCGCCGTGTGAGTAGCCCTGGAGCGGGATATCCAATGACGTATTGGATGGAGTTCTATGGCCCTGCTTACGGCATGCATTGGGGCTTCATAAAACCACATCCGAGCACCATGGGCTGCGTCCGTCTCCCGCTTAAAACTGCGAAGAAAGTATTCGATACGGTTCGCGTCGGCACGCAGATCCAAGTAGCAAGCACCCAACCCTGGGACGCCACCATCGGTAAATCCTTGCCGGTGCTTGACGACAGCACGCTTCCCGATCCGCCGTTGGCTTACATGCTGAGCCCTCAGGTCTTCGCAGATGCCCGCGAAGGCAAGCTCTGGAAATTCTAGTCTGATAGCTTGTTCGGCGGTACAAGCGAATCCGCTAGACACTGCGGGACGTTGTGGCATCCACTCACGCCGGTGATTTAACGTTGGTTTCAGATCAGAAGAATCCTGATTGCACCCGACACCCGTATATTGAGTATAGTTCATTATGTCCTTCGCCATAGATCGCAGATTGATTTCACCAGAGTTGCATCCAATCCTTGATAAAGTGGATGCGGGAAAACGCATTTCGGATGCTGATTGCACCGTTCTCTATGAATCCTCCGATCTTAATGGGGTGGGTGCTGTAGCAAATGTTGTCCGCGAACGGAAAAACGGCAATGTCGCGACCTACATTCACAACCGGTATATTAACTATTCCAATGTTTGCCTCCTTTCGTGCCAGTTCTGCGCGTTTGGTGCAAAAAAGCGGGATGCCCATGCCTTCGAGCTCGCGATTCCTGAGATCGTTGAAACCGTACAGCAGGGCCTTAATGAGGGAATTACCGAAATCCACATGGTCGGCGGACTGCATCCCACGCTAAAGAAAGAATGGTACTTGGACTTGCTACAGAGTTTGCGTGCGCTCGATCCCGACCTCTATATTAAGGCGTTTACTGCAGTGGAGATCCGGCATTTGGCTGACCGGATTTTTAAAATGCCGCTCCTAGACACGCTTGAACTTTTGAAGGAAAACGGGCTGGGAGCGATTACAGGAGGCGGAGCAGAAATATTCGATCAGGAAATTCGCGATAAAATTTGCGTCGGCAAAGAAACAGCTGATGAATGGGCAGAAGTTCATCGCACTTGGCATGGCCTCGGTGGTCGCAGCACCTGCACGATGCTTTATGGTCACATAGAAACCACGGCTCACCGGGTCGATCACCTGCGGCGATTGCGAGAGTTGCAGGACGCGACGGGCGGATTTACCGGCTTTATCCCCTTCGCGTTCGAGCCAGATGGTGCACGTCCTGCCCTCAAGGATATCCCCCACGCCACCGCATACGATGAGCTCAGAAACCTCGCGGTTAGCCGCATCTACCTCGACAACATTGACCATATTACCGCGTATTGGATCAGCCTAGGACTCCCGCTGGCACAGATCGCATTGAACTACGGCGTTGATGATTTGCACGGCACTATCATCGAGGAAAAAATTTTCCATATGGCGGGCGCAACGACGCCTCAGCAACAAACGGTATATGCTCTGGAAAAAGCCATCCGGGAGGCTGGACGCGATCCCATGCAACGCAATACGTTTTACGAACGCATCCCGTCGACGGTAACGCGACAGGCGGCTTGATGGATTCGCTTCACTTGGACGCCGGGGAAAGACGAAGTTCGTCCTATCGCCTCGGAAGCGTGCCATATTTGAATGCGCAACCCCTTGTGGCCGCAGCCCTCAACGAGTGCTCCTTTGCCGTGCCATCCAAGCTTGCGGAGCAGTTCTCTCAAGGACTCTACGATGCAGCGTTACTCCCTGCGTTTGAAGCGGTCCGCAGAAGCTTTGCGACCGTTGCGGACGGTATTTGCATCGGGAGCGATGGACCGGTTCACAGCGTGTTTCTAGCACACAAAGAGCCGTTGGAGTCCATCACCTCCGTTGCACTCGATGCCGCTTCCCGCACCTCGTCCCATTTGGTCCAGATTGTTTTACAGGATTTTTACGGAATGGATGTAGAGTATTCCGACTCGCTCTTAGCACAGGATCAGGCTCGGTTGATTATTGGAGACCCGGCAATTGAGTTCCGGCGAAAACATCAGCATGACGACTGGAATTTTCTCGATCTCGGCGAGGCCTGGAAACGCACGACTGGCTTGCCGTTCGCCTTCGCGATTTGGGTGATTCATCCTTCAGCGAAAAATCCGAAAGCCCTTGCCGATCATCTCCGCGAGATGAAACAAGTGGGCCTGACCATGCGGGATGCCATCGCAGCAGAAGAATCAGACCCTGATTTTGCCCGAGAATACTTGACCCGGTCGATTCGCTTCGATTTAGGTCCTTCCGGCAAGGACGCCCTGAGGCTTTATGCCGCCTTGCTCCGGAAGACCGGCCTAGTCCCCGCGACACCCGAGAACACGCTTCAATTTCTTTGACCAACGACGTTCTCGTTCAGCACAGCAGGAAAGGCAGCGACCGGGCTTAGACATTCTGGCGGATTGACTGTCGATTTCGCTTGCGCTTCCGTCGGCGCGACCATACCCTCCTCCTCTTTTTCATCACCAGACAAACACGACTCCATGGCCAGTAAAAAACCCGCTCCGGATGAGGCTCCCAAAGCCAAATCCGCCCCCAAGAAATCCGCCGCAAAATCTTCTTCGAAGACTCCGGTCAAGCCAGTCCCTAGCGCTCCAAAAAAAGCGGCACCGGTCCAACTCACCCCTTTCCTTGAGAAGCAGCGTCAGCGTCTTTTGACGCTCAAGGACACCCTCCTTGATAGTATGAACGGCGTCGCCCGTGACACCCTCCGCAGCGAGGGTGAGACGTCGGCATTTGGAATGCATCAGGCTGATGCAGGCTGTGATGCCTATGACCGCGACTTCGCATTGGGCCTCCTTTCTCAAGAACAAGATTCTCTCTACGAGATCGATCAGGCATTGAAGCGGATCGAACAAGGCGAATACGGGATGTGCGAAATGTCCAATAAGCCCATTCCGAAAGCCCGTCTGGAAGCACTGCCATTCGCCCGTTTTACAGTCGAATGCCAGGCGGAGATTGAAAAACGCAACCGTTACTCAAAATATCGCCAGCAACCCGTATCTTTGTTTGGATCGAACGACGAAGACGGCGA
>JBGSMR010000259.1:0-5743 GCA_041740065.1 Chthoniobacterales bacterium | reverse complement strand
CTTTTTGTAAGCGAGCGCGGCCAACGCGTGCCGCGCCACCAAATCCAGACGCGAAGCGTCCTCGGAGATCCACTCTTCGAATCGATCAGAATAAAGCTGTTCGATGTATTGAGTGATCTGAGCGAGCCGAAGGTTTCGCTTGTCCTCATCCACAGGATTCCCGGCCATCTTTGCCACCAGCGCGGCGGCGGTGGTGATCTGCAGGTTGGTCAACGGTGCCCCCTGCGTATCGAGGTAATTCAAACACAAGTCTCCGTCGGGCTGAATGACAATCGGCGTCTGGCCCTGCGCCTGCGTCCAAATTCCGTAAGACAGTCCTTCCTCGACGATGAGGGTGAAGTCATAATATGGGTCGGTTTGCGAAAGCAGGTCACACATGAAGGCGGACTTTCCGGCGCGAGTCATACCGAGCAGAACCGCGAGCTGCGGCGTGCCGGAAATGAAATTCCGAACCCCGATCAAGTTACGGTTACTGCCGTCGTAGAGCGCTTCCGCCCCGTCAAGATGGCCCGTGAAGGTTGAGGAAAACGGCAGCATGTCGGCCAGCCATTCATCCAGGCCGTTATCGGCATGGTGCGTATATTTGCCCCACACCCAGCCCGGCCAAGTCTGAAACCAAACGTTCTTCGTGGTGGCCGCCGAGGAAAGATTGCTCGTCCAACATTGGGCGTCCTCCATCGCGCCGAAAGCCGTTTCAATCTGCCGGGTCTTGGAAATCAGTTCCGCCTCGCTATCCGCCCAGACGTGAACGACGTAATCATACAAAAGCGGGACCACATCTCCTTGGGCGAGATGTCTGATCCGTTCCTCTTTAATGGCCTTCGAGGTCAGTAACGATTGTTTGCCCTCCGCTGCGTAGTCACCGCGCACGCGTTCAAGCGAGCGTTCCGCACGGCTGATTTCCTTGCGAACATTCTGCGGATACAGATTTACGGTGATCGAGTAGTCCAGAAACGGAAGCGAAGTCAGCGCCCAAAAGATTCCACGCCGGGTCCGCTGCGGTCGCCGCTTCAGGACAATGAGATTGTGGAAAAAGCCATCGGAAAAGAACCCAAAGGCTTTTCCGCCCTGCGCGCCCTGATGCCAACAATTCTGATGAATTGTTTCATGCTCCCGGAACTGCCCGACGGGGTCGTAATTGTCGCGCCGGAGATAGGACGGATTGAAGAACGTCGCGTAATACCGAAACAAATCGTCCGTAGAAAGGGACGACACACGGCACCCGTGCGGTTCGAGAAGAGAGGCAATGACTCGGCCATGCTGTTCAAAGCCCTCGTTGTATTGAGCGAGAATTCGCCGGTAGTGCTGGTTGAGCATTTCCCCACCGACACCTGATGGAGCATTGGCCGTGATTCGCCGCGAGAGGAACAACACCAGCTTTTCACGGCGAAGTCTGCCTTCCTGCATAGCTCGCCAGTAACGGTTATATCGTTCGTTTCGGGCAATGGACGCCCATGAGCCGGGTTCGCACTTCTCATCGGTGATGGCTTTATAGGCCGTTAGTTCGTCACGGTAATTGGAATCCACTGACCAGCGGATTTGGGCACGGGTGTTCTCGTCTAGGGTGTGCAGGAAATGCCGGACGGATTGATAAAATGCGTCAAGCGCATGCTCGCTGGCGTGGCGGAGATCGGGCACGTCGAGGGTGAACGCCTTGGAAACGAAGCCGCGTTTGTCGAGTTCGTTCCAAACAATGAGGTCATTGGTGAACCAGCCGTTAGGTGCTTGCATGGGGAAAGAGGGGATTACAGGGTTGCTTGGTTGGCGGCATCCAGCCGGTCCCGGCGGTGAAAGTTTCGAGCAAATCCGTATCGAAGGATTTCGGTTTGCCTTGCCGAAGTGCGAAGACGTAGCCGGTGACAAGAATTAGCGGCACCCCACCCACGCCGACGCTGAGCGTCGGCGCTTGGTGGCGCGCCAGCAGGAGGGTGAGTCCAATGCTGGTAAGGAGAGCGGCGAGTAGGAACAGGATGTTCGCTCCTTCGACGCCCCAGATCTTGCCATCGCTGTCGTCGCCAGCCTGGGTGTTTACGGTGCCCTTGCTCATCGGGATATGCTGATGGTTGGCATTCCGCCCGCATTGAAGAGGGCTTCAGCGATTACTACGGCGAGACCGAGGAGCAGACCACCGACAATGGACATTTTGCCCTGATCGGCATTGCCGCTGCGGATCTGCCATCCGCCATGGGCGATGACAACCACGGCGATGATGAAGAGAAAACGAGCAATGATTCCGAGACCTTCGGACATCGCACCGTCGAGGTAGGCTTGAGCGAGAAGTAGATTATTCATACGACGGAAACGATAGAGGCAAAATCGAGAACCCTTGCCCCGAGTTCGGGGCAAAAAAACAACGCCGGAATCAGACATCCGAATCGGGACTCCTTGGCTTCGCAAATGGCGTCGTAGAGATGGCGCGCGCCAAAGATTTTCGGGGGAAAGAGCTGGCTCAAATCCACCCGGAGAACCCGGGAGATAAAGAGCAAGTCGTCATCGGACACCCACACTTCGCGGGACTCAATTTTGGCCACTTTCTTTCGGGTGGCTGTTTCCATGCCGAGGAGCTGAAGTTTGATCGCTAAATAGTTTTGCGACCATCCCATGGCGTTACGAAGCCGCCGGATTTGCGGGCCGATGATGTTTAAATTTCGCTTCATGCCCAAACGAAAGCGCGGAACAACCGGGCATCCGATGGGTGTGACGAATGGAACCTATTATGTGACGAACAAACCCCTGAGAGATCGAAAAATCACGCTAGCAAAGTAGCGGCGACTCCCTTGCGCAGGCGGCGCGAAGGAATCCGGGATAGCTCAATAGTGGTCCCTCCCCCGACAAAAGAGACCCTTGTGTGATGGTGGGGTAAGGGCAAAATATTCTCCACCCGGTAAAGGTTGATCAGCGTGGACCGGTTCACCCGGAGAAAATGCTTTGCGGGCAGGAGCCGTCCCCATTCCGCCATCGTGCGACGAACCAAGATTGGCTCGTGATTTGCCATGTGGACGCGGCAATAATTCTGGTCGGCCTCGATATGCGTAATATCGATTGCGAGAACCACGCGCGTTTCGTGATCGGAATAGAGGAAAACGCGGTCATCGTGAGCAAATGGCTTTGCCTTGCGAGGGGCTTGGCGGGCCAGTCCAGCCAGAGCGAGGGCGAGCCGATCCGGCTGAATCGGTTTCAGGAGGAAATCAGCCGCGTTCACTTCAAATGCTTTCACCGCGAAGACATCGTAGGCCGTGACGAAAATGATTTCCGGTGCGGGTCGAAGTTCGGGGAGAAGGGAAAAGCCGTCGCGCTTTGGCATCTGAACATCGAGGAAAATTAAATTTGGACGGTGCGCGTGAAACTGCGCAATGGCTTCCGTCACGCTGTCGGCCTCGCCGACAATTTCTACTTCAGGATGGGCGGCGAGAAGCTTGCGAAGCTTGGCGCGGGCGTCGTCCTCGTCATCAACAATCAGGGCACGGCGTAGGGGCATCATAGAATCGGAAGGCAAATGGTGACTGTTACCGATCCGTCGCGGTGGACGATATCCAGCTGGTGCTTGTCCGGGTAGATCAGCACGAGACGGCGGCGTAAATTCTGCAAACCCAGATGGCTTTCCTTATCGCGGGACGCGGGTTCCAGCCACTCCCCGGAATTGGAAACAATGATCTGGAGCGTGGAAGCACCAACCCGGACGATCTGCACTCGAATTCGCACCGGTGGCTCGGATGTTTCACGGCCATATTTGACGGCGTTTTCGACCAACGGTTGGAGGATGATGCCCGGCACCAAGACGGCGCGAGCCAGTTCGTCGATTTCGCAATGACATTCCAACTTTTCGCGAAAGCGTGATTTTTCGACAGCCAGGTAATCGCACATGGCATCGAACTCGCGGCCCAACGGAAGAAAATCACGGTCGCTGTGATCCAGGGAAAAGCGCAGAAAATCGGAGAGCGATTGCACCATTCGACCCAGATTGGGGTTCACGGTTTCGACATTGGTTTGAATGGAATTGAGTGCATTGAAGAGGAAGTGGGGATTCATCTGCGCCCGCAACATTTGAATTTCCGCACCCTGCCGTGCGGATTTGGCCAAAGCCAATTCGAGTTGGTGTTGCTTGCCTTGCAATGCCTGGCGCATGCCGAAGTAGAGAAAACTCCAGCTATATAGAAGACCGACTCTCTCGTAGAAGACGCTGAACGCGATGGAACGATACCGAAAGATTTCGCTATCCAGCGGGAGAGTTTCGCGCAGGAGAATGAACAGCCCGTTCTGGAGCATCCCCGCTCCGGTGCAAGCGCCGATGATTAGCACGGCCATCTGACCGCCTTTCTCGGACCAATACGCACGATAAAGCGCGCGCAGCGCCAGCGTGAGTAAAAAGCTGGTTCCATCGCGGGTGACGCTCAGAAACAACGCGGCTGAAACACTGCCCATGATGTCGATTTTGAGCGGCAGCGTCACGACCACAAATGCGCTCCATCCGGCCAGTTGGAATCGCCAGAACAGTGGCAGTTTCGACCAGAACCGCACTACACACCTCCTCCCTGAGGATTCACCTCCTTAATCTTCCGATTATGGTAGGGATTCCAAAACTCGCACTCGAAGGATTCGCCGAACACTTTTCGCAGCCAGTAGATTTCCTCACCACGAATGGAGGCGGCTCCGACTTCCAGTTGCGAAAGCAAGCTGCGTTTGCAGCGTTCGAATCCCGCCTTGCGGCATTCACTGGCCAGTTCCTCCTGCGTCCATCCGTTGCGAATGCGCAGATCGTGAATCAAGACGCCCAAACGTTTTCTTAACTGGCGGGAGCCCGCGTTCATACCCAGCTCCTTTTTGGTTTGCTCGAAATACAGAGCAAACCTTTCGCCATTCTCTCCGCTGAAGTTTCAGTCGGAAAGGAGCGGTATTTCAAGGGCGGGTCAGTTGGGACTGTTCTTTAATCGGGTCCTTAGGACGAAATTTCGGGCGTCGGTTGCCATGATCCGCTCTTTCAAAGCTTCCGGGGCCGATGGTGCAAAATATGCCTGGGCGCTGCGTGAACCAATGACTGTGAGATCCACTTCAATAAACGCTTCGTTGGTCCCGCCGTTCGGATTGGCAATTTCCTGATATTCGGCATCGAGAACCTTGACTTGAAAATCCACCACATTGTTGGCGACTGGCTCCGTGAAAGGCATGCCGGGATCAAGGTCGGCGGATTCGATTAAGTCGCCGCCAGTCGTTTCCAAGCGAGTGAAGGCTTTGTCACTCGGCAGTAAAGTGCGGAAAAGCGACTTGCTTGGCGGAGTGGCGTTTGTGTTTTCCGCAACAAAATAACCCACAATCGCCACATCACTGAGGGCGTTAGTCGTTGGCTGGGAGGCCTGCGAAACGTTCGCGAAAAATCCAAAGGCTTTGTTTGTTCCTGAGCCTTCAACGACGATGCGAGGCAACGCCACGGCATTGGTATTCGTCTGGACGCCGGAAGCATCAATGAGGGAATTCAGCTCTTTTGCCATCAAATGCAGGGCGGCGCGTCCGTCACGAAAACTCTCGGCCCGCGATTCGGTTTGCTGATAGCTGCCCGCCACATGTTGAAAGACCGAAAGCAGCAGCATCACCAGGAAGATCAACAGGACGCAGGCCACCAAAAGCTCAACGATGGTAAACCCGTTGGGATATTTTTGAGATTTATTCACGGCACGGAAACTTGCGGAGTAACTCGGGCGACAAATTGAAATGGCGCGGCGTTGGTTTGAGTGGCCGGACGAATGTC
>JBGSMR010000211.1:0-12535 GCA_041740065.1 Chthoniobacterales bacterium | reverse complement strand
TGCGGATGACGACTCCGTCGAGGGCGTTCCCTGCCGCTACGACACCGGAATTGTCCGTGCCGATGAAGTTACCGCTTAGCACATTGTTCATGGAATTCTCATCAATGAGAACGCCGTTGCCGAGATTGCGTGAGATGAGGTTGCCTTGCGGAGGTCGTTGGAATACGGCATTGGCTGGATTTTTACTGCCGGTCGGGTTGTTGACTCCGCCAGCGGGACCGCCGATCAGGTTATTCGATGCTCCTTGCGTGATGTAGATGCCGTGCCAAGCATTTCCAAAGCCTGCGGTTGCGCTGCCAGCTGGGTCGGTTCCGATGAAATTCATGGCAACGACGTTGTTGTTGGAGCCCGATAGGCTGATTCCGTTGCCCCCATTGCCGCTGATCACGTTGGAAAGCTGAAACTCGACGTTGATTGATGCCTGATAGGCAAAGGGAACCGCGTCGATCACTAAGCCGACTACTTTGTTGCCGTAGACGGAATTCGAGCTCGTGATGCCCTCAGCGACGCCAGGGTAGTTTAAATCAACCCACTCGCCCTGACTGAAGGTATTGTCCGCATTGCGAACCACTCTGATCCAAGAACCCTGAGCGGGATTTGCCGTGCCTGCTTGGACAGAATCCGCATTGAGTGTGTATACTCCGGGCTCTTGGCTGCTGATACCTTCAAAATGGCTGATGAAGTCCACGCCAACTGGGCCGTTCGGATAATCAAAAGAGGTCCAATTGGAAAACACCTTGGTGCTGGGGTTGTAGTCTACAAGGTATGCTTTCCCCTGCTCCAAGGGAATTCCCGGGGTAGTGAGATTATTGGTGACCAAGGGGCTGTATCCTCCGCAGATGGTGTAGCTGATGTCACTATTTTTCCAAATCCCATAGGCCGTGTTGCTCTTGGATCCGGGAAATTCAATCGTGTCAACGAACAGGCTAGTCTCGACGTCGTAAATGTAAGCGATGCCAGGACCGAGGGGCAGGTTTCCAGCTGGGCCGTCCGCGTTACCTACGGCCAGTTTTCCCATCGTGCTGTGGGTGTATTGGTAGGTCGCTCCTGGGTAACTAATCGTGCGGAATTGTCCACCGGATGGCAACTGAGTCGTGGTTCCTTCCCACAGGAAGCCATAGTTATATGCGTCAGTGCCATTCGCGCGGTAGCTTCCAACGAGCCGAATAATCCCGCCCTGGCCGTTGTCGGGACCATAGACGCTGGTGGAAATCGTGTCTGCCCCTGGATAGACGACATTATAGTTCTCGCCGCCTCCTTGTAGAGGTCCGACGTACAGAAGCCCATTGAGATTGGAACTGCCGCAAATCAGGTATTGGTCCGCATTCGTTCCGTAGTTCCGTATTCCCTGCCATGCAGTCACTGGTTGGGTCGTGAATGCACCTGCGTCGGATGTGTCGTAGTAGGCGATTCCTGATATCGGGTCAAAGTTTCCGATCAGATTTGCTGTGGAGGGCGCTACTACAAGAATTCCGTCACCGAAATTTGCATCTGTGCTGCCATTAGGGAGCACACCGATGTAATTTGCCTGTACCGTGACGCCCGATGCCACAAGCGTCAGTCCTGCATTACTGGCACCCACGAGCGAAAGTGCGGTGATCGATGATTTGTTTGCGCCTGCAGCAAATTTAAGTCCCGAGTGTCCATTGAAGTCTATTGCAACGACAGGACTTTGCGTAAACCCGGGCGCAGAGGAGCCGTCAATGCTCACTCGCTTCGAGAGGTCTGGAAGTGCGGAACTGAGGGCGATCGTTCCGGCTACGGAAAATCCGATCGTATTTCCGTCAGAGATATTTGCTTGCTGAATGGCATCCCTTAAGGAGCCTTGACCTGAGTCATTGAGATTCGCGACCGTGAATGCAGCCGCGAAGCTTGAGAGGGGCAGCGAGAGACAGAGGGTCAGCGCCAGAAGTCGAGAAGGCAAGTATTTCATATCGGGGAGTTTGTACTACTCCACTGCTAATAGGTTTAGGCGCGCGGAAAGTCAAAGATAAATCATTCTTTATTCTTTGGTCTGTGATCGCGGACGTGTGGGGAACCCCCGTTGTCGCCTAAACCTGTTAACGTATCGCAGTTCCGGGTTGGCTGGGTCTTAAATTTTTGCGAGAATATGGTTGAACGTCGCGCTGGGGCGGAGTGCTACCGACGCGAGATTCTCATCTGGCTGATAATAGCCACCGATTTCTACTGGCTTGCCTTGAACGGCGAGCAGTTCTTGCACGATCTGGCCCTCGCTTTTGCTGAGAGCCTCGGCAACCGGAATAAAGATCGATTGCAATTCTGCGTCGTTTGTCTGTGTGGCCAGCGCTTGTGCCCAATAGAAGGCGAGATAAAAGTGGCTGCCCCGATTGTCGATGCCGCCCACTTTGCGCGAGGGCGACTTGTCATTCTCCAAGAATTTTCCGGTCGCCTTGTCAAGTGTTTCGGCCAACACTTTTGCTTTAGCGTTCCCGAACGTCTGGCTCAGGTGTTCGAACGACACGGCGAGCGCTAGAAATTCGCCGAGCGAATCCCAGCGCAGATAGTTCTCAGCGGTAAACTGTTGCACGTGTTTGGGTGCTGATCCGCCAGCGCCAGTCTCGAAAAGCCCGCCGCCATTCATGAGAGGAACGATTGATAGCATCTTTGCGCTGGTGCCTAGTTCCAGAATCGGAAAAAGATCTGTGAGGTAATCACGCAACACATTTCCGGTTACTGAGATGGTGTCTTTTCCATCCTTGATTCGCTCAAGACTGAATTTACATGCCTCTGCGGGAGGGAGGATCTGGATATCGAGTCCTTTGGTATCATGGTCATTGAGATACGTTTTCACCTTGGCAATGATCTCGGAGTCATGCGCGCGCTTTTCGTCCAGCCAGAAAACTGCGGGGGTGCCCGTGGCTCGTGCGCGGTTTACGGCGAGCTTTACCCAGTCACGGACAGGTGCGTCTTTAGTCTGACACGCACGCCAGATGTCACCTGCTTCGACCGCATGCTCGAGGAGAATCGCTCCTGCGTCATTGACGACACAGATGACTCCGTTTTCAACAACTTCAAACGTCGTATTGTGAGATCCGTATTCCTCCGCAGCTTGGGCCATAAGTCCAACGTTGGGAACAGACCCCATGGTGCGTGGATCGAAAGCTCCATGCGCTTTACAAAACTCAATGGTAGTCTGATACACCCCGGCATAGCAGCTGTCTGGAATGACGGCGAGCGTGTCCTGCTCCTTGCCGTCGGCATTCCACATTCGACCGGAGGTTCGGATCATGGCAGGCATTGACGCATCAACGATGACGTCGCTGGGAACATGGAGATTTGTGATTCCCTTATCCGAGTTCACCATCGCGAGGGCTGGACCGTTCGCGTAGGCGGCTTGTATATCATTTTCAATTTCCGCCCGTTTGTCCGCTGGCAAAGATTGGATTTTAGCAATTAAATCGCCGAATCCGTTCTTAAAATCCACATTAAGTTCTTTGATCGTGGCGGCATGTTTGGATATCAGGTCTTTGAAGAAAACGCGGACTCCGTGGCCGAAAATAATCGGATCCGAGACCTTCATCATCGTCGCCTTGAGATGCAGCGAAAAGAGCACGCCACTCGCCTTCGCCTCGGCGATCTGAGCTTCTAGAAATGCAATCAGCGCGGCTTTGCGCATCACTGTCGCATCAAGAATTTCCCCCGCTTTCAGCACAGTTGTTTCTTTTAGAATTTCGACTTTGCCGTTGTTTTTGCGGAATTCGATTCTTACGGTCGTTGGTTCAACAACCGTTACCGATTTTTCATTTGAGAAAAAATCATCTTGGCCCATGGTGCCGACCCGGGTCTTGGAATCTCGGGACCATTCGCCCATGGAGTGCGGCTTCTTCCGTGCATATTCCTTGACGGCTTTAGGAGCGCGGCGATCGGAGTTTCCTTCCCGGAGGACAGGATTTACGGCGCTACCTTTGATTTTATCGTACTGTGCTCGGGCGTCTTTCTCGATGTCAGATTTGGGATCGGTGGGATAATCCGGGATTCGATATCCTTTTTCTTGAAGCTCGGTGATAGCAGCCACCAATTGCGGAATCGAAGCGCTGATATTCGGGAGTTTGATGATGTTGGCTTCGGGTAGGAGTGTGAGTGCACCGAGTTCTGCGAGGGAATCGGCAACTTTTTGCTCATCGGTTAGTGCCTCCGGGAAATGTGCCAGTATGCGTCCTGCTAGCGAGATATCCCGGGTCTCGACGGTAATCCCGGAATGTTTCGTGAACGCCTGTATGATTGGCAGAAACGAATATGTGGCCAAGGCAGGGGCTTCATCGGTTTTGGTATATATGATGGTTGGAAGCTGGGACATGATTTCTTGAGTATGAAGTGAAATTCGATATCTATGCAACGGATTGGCAGACTCGCAAGCAATTGCGCGGGGGTCCGTGCCTGCGCGGGGTAAATAAATGTCTCTCGCGTCCTAATCCTCTTGGCGATAGAACAAACCCCAGAAAGATGATTTTTCCCCTTCTAAATGTGGTCTCGCGCGTGGACGCGATCTACCGCGATCAGCCGTATTTCCTTCGGATGAAAGCCAGGCTGTTGGCTGGATTTGGATTTTTCATGATGGCGTTTGTCGTGCTGAATCTTTTGAAGATTCTGTGGATTCAGCCTCCTTGGCTCCTATTTCGATTTGGCTTCAATGCGATATTTTTTGCTGCAGCTTTGGTCTCTTTGAGTTGTGTGTTTAACCGCCGGCTGAGAGAGGCAGGGAACGTACTGGTATTGATGACTCTGGTGCCGATTCATATCTTATTATTTTTCGTGCCGCAATTTTATGAGCCACTGGCAGCGGCATTTACGCTTTTTTCTTATGACCTTATCTGCTTGCTCATTGCCTTGGTGTTTGCTTCGCGATGGGTGGCTATCTCAAGCCTCGCTTTTACCATGGCGTCGCAGGTGGTGTTCCACTGGCTAATTCTCAACAAGGAAGTGATTCCTGGATCTCCGCAATTTGCTGCCGACACGTTGTTGCGCGATGGGTTGATTGCAACGGGTTTCGTATTTCTTCTTGGTATTACATTGGCGACGTTAATCGAAACAGCTCATCGCCGGAGTGAAGCGGCGCTGCGTGAGACCCGCGCGATGAATTTGGATTTGGAGCGACTGGTCACCGAGCGGACACAGGAGCTTCAAGCCGCGACAGTCCGCGCGGAGACGGCTTCGTGGGCAAAAGGTGAGTTTCTCGAAAATATGAGCCATGAGATCCGCACGCCGCTCCATGCGATCATTGCTTCATCTGAACTCCTGCAGTGCCAGGATGATTTGTCGCCGTCGGCCTTCGAAAAATCCCGCCTGATAGCCGAGTCTGGCGAAATTCTGCTCAAGCAAATTGGAGATATTTTAGATCTTTCGAAAATTGAGGCGGGGAGGATCGATATTGAAAATGCACCGTTTGCGTTTCACCGACTCATCGGAGATTGTGCTGCCATGCTTGCATCTGCTGCGGAACTGAAGGCCGTTGATTTGGTGTCATCAACAGACGGAGAACTCCCAACGTGGGTGCTAGGGGACAGCTTTCGATTGCGTCAGGTTTTGCTTAATCTTGTGGCGAACGCAATCAAGTTTACTCCGCAGGACGGGCGTGTGGAACTCCGGGCGATGCTCCATGCGCAGGAAGCGGATAGCGTGACCATCCGTTTTGAAGTTTGTGACACCGGCATTGGGATGGATGAATTGGCACTCACGCGAATTTTCGAACGATTTTCGCAAGCGGATTCATCGACTTCTCGAATCCACGGAGGAACAGGTCTTGGGTTGTCAATCAGCGCGCGGCTTGTCGAGCTCATGGGCGGCCGATTGCATGCCGAGAGCCAACCGCGACGTGGATCGGTATTTTCTTTTGTCCTTACCTTTCCCGTGGTCGATGGCCCCGTTGAACTGGATCGAGCACCGGATGCCGATGTCGTATTTAGTCTTCACGCGTTGGTTGCTGACGACAATGCAATCAACCGGAAAATTATCGCGCTACAATTGCAAAAGCTCGGGTGTGGTTCCACGTTGACGTGTGACGGGTTCGAACTTTTAAATGCGTTGACGGACGGCCTACTGCCAGATGTTATTTTTCTCGATTGTGAAATGCCAAATCTCGACGGATGGGCTGCTGCGCGGCAATTGCGGGCGTGGTCTTCAGCGCCGGACGCCACCGATCAGCAAAGACGGGCTGCTGGAATTCCTGTGGTCGCGTTGACTGCCGCGAACGCTCCCGAGGATCGAAATCGCTGCGTTGCAGCAGGAATGAATGATTTCCTTTCAAAACCCGTGAAATTGGCTGGAATCAAAAGGGCGCTGTTGGACGTGATTGCGGCGCGCGACATACAGCAGAAGTGACTCGCGGCCGTGCCCTTGTTTAAATAAAAATGCGCGGCCGAGTTAAACTCGACCGCGCAGAAGTTTTATAAAGGACTGTAATCGAATTATTTCGCGGGCATGATGACCGTGTCGATCACATGGACGACACCGTTGCCAGCTTTGATGTCTGTTTCTGTGACTGTTGCGTCGTCAATTTTGACCACGCCGCCGGCAACAACTACTGATGCTTGTGAGCCTTCCACGGTTGGGGCTTTCATCGTCTTCACATCTGCAGCCATCACTTTGGCAGGAACCACATGATCGGTGAGGATGGAAACGAGCTTGGCTTTGTTTTCTGGCAGCAGTAGGGATTCGACGGTCCCTGCTGGGAGCTTAGCGAAGGCGTCATTTGTGGGTGCAAAGACGGTGAAGGGCCCGTCTCCTGAGAGCGTATCAGCCAGTCCCGCTGCGGTTACGGCGGTAACGAGAGTGGTGAAGCGATCATCTGCGGCTAGCGCCGCGACGACGGTTTCCTTAGCAGCTCCTTTTTCGCCATAACCGGCGACGGCTGTTCCTGCGAACGTGAGTGCGAGTGCGATAGATAGAACGGTGGGAAGTTTCATATATTTTTCTTGGTTGTTTGGTAACAAGAAGAACTACGCTGCCCGGCGGATTCTGGATCTTTTTAAAAGACCGATCTTCGGCGAAAGAGGGAAACTACCGCCAGCGCGAGCCCCCGCGTGGAGTCGGAGACTCCAAGAGGCGGACTTCTGGCTTGGTGAGGCTGTCCAATCCGTGGCGGAGCAATTTTTCTACCGCCTCATCCCGCGTCGAGGCCTGGGGGAGATCCCTCTCGGGGCTCCAATCATCGGCAATTGAACTCGTGGGAGTGTGTCGCTTTCGGGCATGTATCAATCGCGTAGCGAAAGCATAAAAAATTCCGAATCCGAATCCACCTAAATGCGCTGCATGTCCAATATTGGGAGCGAGACCGGACACCCACAAAAGAATCGATCCTGCTACCACGACCACACCCAGCAGCCCGGCTTTGAGTCGCACCGGGATGACAAAAAAGAGCAGGGCCGTTACTGTTACCTTCGGGAACATCGTGGTAAGCGCGAGTAAAACTGCACAGACGCTGCCTGAAGCGCCAATCAGGACTCCGCCTGGCGCAAGGAACGGCAGCTGGCAGAGTCCGCCAGCAATGCCACCTCCAAAATACAGTCCCAGGAAGCCCGCCCGGCCTACAACCTCTTCCATATCGCGCCCTACGAACCACAGCATCAGCATGTTGACGAACAAATGAACACCGTTGCCATGGAGAAACTGGTGCGTGATGAGTTGCCACCACCAACCCTCAGCCAATCCCGCACCGCTGAGGCCGAAGATGCTGCTAAGCCGTCCGGTAAACGAGGGTCCTAAAACCGCTTCGAGTGCAAAAACTGCGACATTCGCAAAGATCAATAACTTGGTCATCTGCCCACCGGGGCCAAAAAGTTGTTTCATTTTATATCACTTTCAGAAAGGGATTTTGAAGGTTTCGTGCGCCGTGCCCGCCGGGTCGGAGCCAAGACGCGCAATCGGCGCGAGGCAAACCGGAATTCCACAGGTACAAACCCCGTGATCTCACCGTCGAGTTCCACCGGAACATCTGCTGTGGATTCTACTTTCAGGGATCGTGTTTGGAAATAGTCAACATCTGGGAGTTCGGGGTGCGCTTGGAAAAGGATTGCCTGGACATATCGCATTACGTCCCAATGGCTTTGATTCTTGAAAACGACGACGTCAAGGAGGCCGTCATCGAGGACCGCATCGCGAAACAACACCAAGGGGCCGCCGTAATAACGACCATTGCCCACCAACACAAAACAGCCGTGCCTTATGCGCCCATCAGCGTCGGTGATTACCAACTCCGGCGGGCGCCCAGCGGCAACTTGCGCGAGTGAGACAATGTAACTGACCGGGCCCAATGCCCGCTTAAAATCAGGTGTCGTTTGCCGCACCACCTCAGCATCCAGACCCACTCCTGCGAGTTGAACAAAATATTCATCATTTCCCATCGCCAAGTCGACCTCACGCGTGTGGCCTGCTTCTATCACATCCCACGCTTTGCGCAGGTTATTCATTGGGATTCCCAGTTCGAGGGCAAACACGTTCATGGTGCCCACGGGAAGGATGCCAAATGTGACATTGGCTTCACCGATTCCGTTAACTACTTCGTTGACGGTTCCGTCGCCACCGGCTGCGATAATTGTTTTATACCCTTGGATGACCGCTCGCTCGGCCATGGCCTCTGCATCGCCTGCGGCAGTGGTGATTTTCAGCACGGCTCGGATGGATAATGCACGGATTGCTTCAACCAGAGACTTCGCCCGATCTCCTCGGGCGGCAGGATTAAGTATGACCAGAATTTTATTCACGCTTCACATTCGGTGAGGGAACGTTAGTTTGCGGGCGTGATTCGACCAGCCAAAATCATCGCCGCGTTGCTTTGCGCTCTCGTTGCGGTGGCAGTGATCGCCCTAATTGGAATAAATCTTTATCTCCAATCCGGCGATGTGCAACAGCGTATCCGATTGGCAACGGAGGATGCTGTCGGTGCGCCAGTGAGCGTGAAGTCAACTCTTTACACGCCGTGGAACGGCTTGACGATGAGCGGATTGACCGTCCCGCCATGGGTCCAGCCGGCGCCGAACATGTTTGAAGCAGCAAAGTTTTCGCTGCGGTTTGAATTGATGCCAATTTTCAATCGGCGCTTCGTGATCCGCGAAGTCAATCTCGATAAACCGGTATTCGCTCTGCGCCAACGGGAAGATGGTGCGTGGTCCACTGCTCCACCCAAGGGTGCCGTGCAGCCCGCGCCGATAGCCCCGCCCGTGATTGCAGAAATCCCCGCGCAACCAACAACGCCGGGAGCACCCTTGGAGGTCGATGACTCTTCACGAAAAATCACCGGACGTCCGGTTGCAATGCCCTACGTAGTGGAACTCCGCAAATTGCACGTGCGCAATGGAACTCTGCTTCTCATCGATAATCGTGGCCGGCCGATGGTGGTATTGCGCGACGTGCAGGTTACCACGGACATGAAATCGATGTCCTCCGGCAGTGGCCAGTTTTCTATCGCAAAAATGGAATTTGGTGAGGCTCTGAAGCCGCGCAATCTCCGAGGCACATTTACTTTCGCTGATGGGACACTCAACGTCGCCGACATCCTCTGTGACCTTGCGGAAGGAACGATTAGCGCCCGTTTGGATGTGAGCGGAATCGACGGTCCGCCGTCTAACTTCGATTTTGCGCTGGAAGCGAAAGCGCTTTCCATTCCTGCGCTACTCGTCGATGCCACCGGCGAAGCAGTGGGAGCCTCAGGGACGGCATCCGGTAGTCTGCAACTCCGCGGCGATCCTAGTCGCGCGGAATCGCTCAGTGGCCGCGGCTTGGTGGAACTCGACAATGCACGCATGCAACCCGTCGATTTCATCCGGCAGATTGGAATGATGATGCGTATCGATGAGCTTCAAATGCTCGACCTGACGGAAGCTGGTGCGGAATTTTCCATCGCCAACAAGAAAGTCCTCATTGAGCGGTTGTTGCTTCGCTCGGACAATCTTATGATCACCGCCGAGGGTCCGATACGCTTTGATGGGAAGATGGATCTGGACGCTCGCTTGTTGCTGAACGAAAAACTGCAACGACAGCTCCGCCCGCTGCTCAGCGACAATTTCACTGCTTCCGAGGACGCAGATTTTCAACAGGTCACATTTTCCGTGAAAGGCCGGGTGTCCCGACCAGAAACTAATCTGGTCGAGCGAATGACGGGAATTCAACTGGGGAGCTTTGGCGGGCTGATCCGTGGGCTTTTCAAAACGCCGAAACGCTCTCAGCCTGCAGATGAATAACCGGAAGGCCGGATCGACACAATGCGCGTGGTAGCGGGGTCAGCCGGAGGAATCCCGTTGATCGTGCCTAAGTCGATCACGCGTCCCACGATGGACAAAGTGCGGGGAGCTGTGTTTTCGAGTCTCGGCGCAGCAGTGCCTGGCAGTCGAGTGCTGGACTTATTCGCAGGTTCTGGTGCGTATGGAATCGAAGCTCTGAGTCGTGGTGCGACGTCAGCGACATTCGTTGATAACCATCGGAATGCGGTGGAGGCCATCCGGTCGAACTTGGAAAAGACGCGCTTGGTCGGTCGCGTTCAACTCGGCGATGTCATTGCCTACCTGCCCCGCACATCGGCAGCGGCATTTGATCTCGTCTTCGCTGATCCACCGTATGTGAAAAAGGATACCGATGCCAACTTCGCCACCCAACTCTTGCATTGTTCAAGTCTCAGGAACGCTCTAGCCACCGGAGGAACGCTGATATTGGAAGTTGCAGCAAATCAGGGTGTCCCAGACGCGGAATGCCTCGGATGGGTATTGCTACGGAGTCGTATTTACGGTGACACCGCCGTACATTTTCTTTCACCCAAACCATGACAGTGCTTCGCTTCGTTTATAATCTCGCGTTTCCCCTGGTTGTCATTGCGATGCTGCCATGGCTGATTCAACGCATGATTCGCCGCGGAAAATACCGGCATAAATTTGGCCAGCGGTTTTCGATTTATTCTCGGCGCGTGCGCGAACGCTTGGTTGTTGGCGGATGGACCTGGGTGCACGCGGTAAGTGTCGGTGAAGTGCTGATCGCGCTGAAACTCATTCGTGAACTCAAAGCGCGTGATGATACGCGGAAGTTTGTGCTCTCTACCACCACATCAACCGGGTTCGTACTCGCGTCTGAAAACCGGACCTCATGGATTGAGCCGATTTATAATCCCATGGATTTCTTTTTGTTTACTTGGCGCGCTCTTAGCCTGATCCGACCAAAACAAATCCTTTTAGTGGAAGCCGAAGTTTGGCCCAATCTAGTTGCCCAAGCCTATCAGTGGGGAATTCCGACGCTGCTCGTAAACGCTCGGCTCTCACCAAGATCAGAGCAGCGGTTTCAAAAATTCCGGTTTTTTACGGGTCCAATTTTTAATCAGCTTACTGCCATTTGTGTGCCGGATGACGAGGATGTGGATCGGTGGACCCGTCTCGGTGTGCTGCGTAAGAAGCTCCATCGCACGGGAAGTATTAAATTCGATGATGCCAGTGCATATACGCACGAGACACGTGATTTTTGGCCGGTGTTGGAGCGCTTCGGAGTGGTGCGTGACTCTCCGGTCTTCCTCGTGGCAAGCACCCATGCAGGTGAGGAGGCTGTCCTTGCAAAATGTTTTCTCGAATTGCGGAAGCAATTTCCTGACCTCTCGCTGGTTGCGGTCCCAAGGCACGCGGAACGGGCATCTGCGGTGAAGTCAGATCTGGAAGCGCTTGGTCTGCGTGTTGCACTCCGAAGCGAAGAACGATGGGAATCCGCGCCGCCGGACGCCGTGGTGGTTAATTCCACCGGCGAACTGCGCGATTGGTATCGCTGCGCAACGGTTGTTTTTGTAGGAAAGAGCCTCCTTCACAAGGGTGGTCAAAACCCTGCTGAGCCGATCGTGTGTGGGCGGGCAGTCATCGTTGGACCGCATATGCGAAACTTCGATGTTTTGATTCGGCAACTCGTCCGGCACGACGGCATCGTCCAAATTTCAAATCCTTCGGAGCTGATTGCCGCCGCTGCTGCGTTGATCGCTTCTCCGGAGGCGCGCCATCAGATGATAAGCCTGGGGAGCGGTGTCATCGAGTCCCATCGCGGTTCCACCGCCCGCACCTGTGAAGTTGCGGAATTATACCTAAGCTAAGCGAGTAATCCTGCCTATTCGTCTTCGAGAACAACGGATTTTCGGTCCATGAATACCGCGATCCAGATGCACAGTTCGTAGAGCAAATACATCGGGCCACCCATCAGAAGCATCGTGATCATGTCAGTTGTTGGAGTGAGGACGGCGGCGAAAATTAAAATCGCAATCACCGCTTGGGCTCGGATTCTTTTGAGATCTGCTGCTGTCAGGACCTCAAGTTTCACCAGCAGTAAGACAACCACAGGCAGCTCAAACGCCAATCCGAACGCAATAACGAACTGAGTTGTGAACGAATAGTAGTCTCGAACGGTCCAAGTCGGAACCCATCCGAGCGATTCGGCATCCTGATAGAAGAACGCAAGCGCGCCGGGTAATACCACAAAGTAGGCAAATGCCACGCCTGCGAGGAATAACCCGAATCCTATGGCTGCGGCCGGCCAAATGTATCGACGTTCTTTGGCATTGAGC
>JBGSMR010000210.1:0-5862 GCA_041740065.1 Chthoniobacterales bacterium | reverse complement strand
GAGGCGATAGAAGAGTCCCTTCTGATGATACCTTCGTTCTGAAAAATCCTTTGCGAAGAATGCCTTCGACCAACTGAATTCGAACGCCCCTTTCTGTTCATCCCACCACCGTTGTGCTTCCATCGTGGAGTAAATGTTGTGCTTCTCGATCCAATGGCGAATCCCTTTGGAGAATGGAAAGTGATCAAAGGGCTCCGACAACTCGCCGATTTCACTATCGACGATTAGGACTTCGTTCACCTCCCGTTCATAGTGCACTTTATCAGGGCGCACCAGGCGCACGTAAAACGGCGAGATCTGCGCATGTTTGAGCCACCGGTCGTGAAAGAAATCACGACGTCGGATGCGAAACGCAGAAACCGAAGGATTCGCTTCACGCGTGGCAGCGATCATCTCGGCATGAAGCGGTGAGGGGACTCGCTCGTCGGCATCCAAGATCAGCACCCATGGATATTTGAAAGCACATTGCGTTAACGCCGCATTCCGATGCGATGCGTAGCCGTCGAATTTCCGTTGTGTAACCGTCGCGCCAGCCGCTTCTGCGATATCGACCGTGCGGTCCGTGCTGAACGAGTCAAACACATGCAAGTCATCCGACCAGGCCACCGAATCCAGGCACCCCGGCAGATCCTGCTCTTCGTTTTTGGTGAGGACTAGAACTGATATCATGGGTTAAGGTTGAGCATCGGCGCCTGGCTTCCTGCTTGGAGAGCAATACAGCTCGGAGAGGGACCCGAAAGGCAGCCTGCTTTGTAAAGCAACCCGAAGGGCGACACAAGCGGCTTCCTGCTCGGGGAGCGATACCGCTCTGAGAGCAGCGAGGGAGGCAACGTGGGAGTTACGGGTTACGAGTGGCGGGTGGGAGCATCGGCGATAGGCTCTCCCGGGTAGGGCCGCGAAATTCACGTCCTTGCGCGAAACTAGCTGATCCGTTATCATAGTTCCATGTCAATGACCATCGAACACCTGACCGAAGAGCTAATGTCGCTTCCGAGTGAAGCTCGCGCATTGTTGGCGGACCGTCTTGTAGAAAGTCTCGATCCGGCAGAGGACGGCGTTATTCATCGACTTTGGGTTGCAGAAGCGCAGCGGCGGCAGTCTGAGCTTCAATCCGGTGCTGTGCGACCCATTGCGGCGGAGGAAGTGATGGCGCAACTTCGTAAGAAGTATGCCTGATGAAATTGGAGTTTCATCCGGAGGCTGTCGCAGAGTTCGAAGCAGCTGCAGATTTTTACCATTCCCGGCAACCGGGTCTTGAACTTCGTTTTCAACTAAACGGGATGACACGATTAGCAGGGTGATCAAGACGGCGATAGCCAATCCCTGGTAGGATTCGTTTTCCAAACGGACCGACTTGTAGCAACGCATTCAATGCATCTCAACCGCAGAAAGTGAGGATTGCCGCAGATGATTCGAATTCCTGAGCATGCATACATCTGTGAGACTCGGTGTTATCCGTGGTAAAATCGCAATCAACACCTCCCACCACAGCCGAGTCCTCGAGACAGCCTGACAAGAATCCCACCAACGATTTCAGGCAAAATTCACGGATGGGCACAGCCGAGTTTACGAGACAGCCTGCCAAAAATCGCAACTGTCCGCAGGCAGGCAAATGGTATCAGTTGCATGGAATTCAGTATCCCGCATGATCCGTGAAAATCCGTTCTATCCGTGGTTCAATGTATCGAATGCATTCTTAACCACGGAATTCACGGATTGGCACGGAGGGAATACAGCCTGCGGCGGCCCAAATAACCAATAACGAATAACCATTAACTGCGCCGCTCGCGGCGTCACCTTTCAGGTTTCTTCAATCACCGGTTAAGTTCGCGTAGCTGCGAACAGGGGGGGGAGGACGGGTATTGTGGCAGACGTTTTTCGCTGCTTGCGCGGCGAATATTTTGTCAGATTTATTCTTACGCTTAACGAGTGTTTAGTAGGTTTTCGGTCACGCATAACACCTTCAATACAACCGGTTGTGTGGCGGGAAGATTTATTCTGGACTCTTCGCGCACCCGCAAGATGTTGACGACCAATTGTTTGGGCGTGGGTTTTAAGACCTCGTAAATGCTTCTGCGAGCGGCTCATGCACCACTGGTTGTGGTCACTTATAAAATTTACACCATATAATGCGTTTTCACTTGCCATATCGCTCTACTTCGATTATTTGAAAAGCACCCTGCTGGACCTCCAAAAAATCAGGTTTGGAATCATCAGGCTGCTTTGACCAATGCACCACTTTCTCGACACACCCACGGGTTCGTCTGCGGGGAGGGGATGTTTTTGCAAGAGCGACATTCTTGTTCCAACAGAAAGGAGGGAATCTACCATGATAACCATTGGCAGACTTCTCACACGACTGGAGAGACAGGGGCAAGCTTGGAGCGATTTGGCTCCGGACGAAACATTTGCAGGCATGACGCTTGCGGATTTTCGCCTGGAGATCGAAAAACTTCAGGTAAGTCGCGAGGAACTCGTAAGAGTCTACACACAGGCAAAAGCTGCGCTCAAAGCGCGGGGGATGGCTGAACGTAAGGCGATGCGGGCATCCAAGCACGTTGCACTAGCCATGAAATGCCATCCGGCTCACGGGGACGATTCTCCGCTGGTTCGGGCGAGCGGATTCCTCACGGAGTCTGATCGCAAAAGTGGCCTTCGTCGTGGCAACCCTGTTTCCACTCAGTCGGCAACACAAGAGGCTTGAGGCCGTCCGGTGAGGGAGTAATCCCGTACCGGACGACACTCAAGGTAACACCAGAGATCCCACTTGGCCTGAACAGTTAGAGGGATCGACTGGATGAAAGTTTAATCTCAACGCATCCCCGGGTCGCCGCAAGGTGGCTCGGGGGTGTTTTTTTGTACCGCCACAGTCGTGGCAGGAGTGGTGACGCACATTTTCGAATGGTTCAGCATCATAGAGCGAACGTTGGATCGGAAATTGGCACGTGAGACGGAGAAATTTGTTGTTGTTTGCGGTTGCACACCGCAGTTGCAGTGTTCATGTGCACACTACTGCGGTTCGCTGCACGATTTCCACCAAATTTTGTAATAATGTTACAAATTTTTTATGTCGACGCCCGTGCATTCCGGTGTGGGCGAGCATCGATCCGCTTTGGAATCGCCGATCCCTGCTGTGTAACCGGTGGCTTCCGTTGTGGGTGCGCGCATGAACCACTGTGGAACGAAGGCCACCTAGTCTGGTTGACGCCGCTTCCGCTCTGGAATTGCCGCCTACCGCGCGGAATGGCGAGCAACCGGTCTGGTCATCGCGTCAACCGGTGCGGTATACGCCGTCAACCGCTGCGGAAAGGCCGACAGCCACAGCGGAACCAAACCGTAGCACATGCGTCCAGCGTGTCACCGTATCTGATCCCCGCGACAGCGGGCTAAATGCAGAATTCGCCTCGCGCAAAGCTCGCGAAGCCCGCAAAAGGGTAACGCCGATACAAGGAATACCTTGAACCACGAAGAACTCGAATGGACACGAAGGGAATACAGCCTGCGGCGGCCCAAATAACGAATAACGAATAACTGCGCCGCCCGCGGCGTCACCTTTCAACTTTTCACCTGTTTCCTCCCCGTCCGGTCTCAAAACCCGTTCTTTGATCGGTTTGCATGGATGGCCTGCGCACACCGTCCACGCGGGTATGTCTTTGGTGATGACAATGCGCTTCCCATTCGAAATCTGCCATATAATTAAACACTTGCGGCTCAGAATGGGAAGCGAGATCATAAACGAGGCGGAAGCTTAAGAAATCGCTGCTGCATTCGCACGAATATGATCCGGATTAAACATCGAGCAGAGCGTGATGCTGTTCGGAAAATCAGAACCCAACTGCTTCAACATCTCTGCTGGCTGTTGACCGGGTTGGCGATTTCGAAAGGGTGAAAAGAAAATATTCGGTGAAGCACCGCGAGTGTGCAGCGTCTGCAAGTAATGATCTGCACCGGGCGAGTGGTTGAACTGAAGGATATCCACCCGAGTCAGATAACTCTGATGTTCCGTCAGCCGGTCCATCATGATCGCTAAACCGAAAGCGCGGATCTTCCCCTGTTGCTTAAGGCTGGCCGCTTCCGCCATGAGTTCATCGATTTGCGGAACGGTGAACCTCGGCTCGTGAATGAAGAAAAAATCCACATAATCGGTTCCCAGTTCACGCAAGCTTGTTTCCAAGCTCTTCTTCATTGCCTCGGGTGTGAGACGAATGCGGCGATGAAACAGGTTTGCAATTTTTGCCTTTGCTCCCGAGTTTGAGCTTTGCGTAATTCTCGGTGATTCGTGTTTTGTAGGCTTACCGGCTGATCGCTTGAGCGAGCGCAAGAGAGGCTTCAGCGGGGCGAGCAGCGCAGCCAGCTCGGTCGCTTGAATTCCAAATTTCGTGGCAATAGTAACCTGATCGCGCCTGCTCTTGAGGACCTTACCAACACAGCCTTCTGCTTGGCCGTATCCGTAGGACCTTGCCAGATCAAAATGCGTGATGCCGCAATCCAGGGCAGACTCAAGCGCCACGCGGGCAGTCGCACCATCGACAGCGCCCAAGATCGGAGCACATCCGAAACCTAGAGCGGACGTCTCAATGCCAGGCAAAATTTCGATACGTTTCATTCTTTAGGAAAAGTGGAAGGTGAAAATAGGAAAGTGGAAAATGTGAATAGCTTTCCGATTTCAGCTTTCAGCTTTCAGCTTTACAAGATGCTCCGCCAGTCTGCATGCCATCGCACCCATGAAGAACGTCGGGTTGGCTTGTCCAGAGGTTGGAAAAACTGAGCTGCTGCAAACGTAGACGTTACTCGTTCCAAAGACCTTCAGATTTCGATCAACCACGCCGTTATTCGGCGAATCCCCGATGCGCGTGGTTCCGGACTGATGAATCCCATCCTTTGACATTACACGAATCGCTGCGGAAAGGTCATCCTTTGGAAACCAGTATTCGAGATGACCGCAGTCGGATTTTCGAAGGGCGGCATCCATTAATTCGTGGCATCGAATCACGGAATCGACGTCGTCATCGACAAGATCATAGTGGATGACCAGCGATTCGCCATCCGCCCCGAGTTCCATGCGGTTGTCTCGAACCGGCACTTGCTCTGCGTGGAAGTGCAATGCGTAGCGATTCTCGGGGCTGTAAAGGAATACACCGGGGAGCTTCCGTTTCAGAAGATAGCGCCTGTAGAATATGGCTGCCGGTGTGAGCAGCGACCCAGGCAGGCCCGTTATGATGTTCCATAGGTGCTGATGAACCCCGGTCACCTTCCCTTTCGTGATCGATTGCGCGATCGCAGGCGGAGCCAATTTTTTTCCCAAGATTGGTGTGATCATCGCCAAATACATGAACGACATCGCACCGCTGCGGTGGGATGGATCAAAATACAGCGGATTGTCCAACCAGATCGCCGTATTCAAAAGATTTTCCCGGCAAAGAACCTCTGCCGGAAATTGAAACCTCCGTCGGAGATACGTCCCGTCCGCTTCCTGAATGAAGCCATAATCCGTCTGCTTCGGATCACCGTGAAACTTGACGCTCGCGATCTTGCCCGAGACGTGTCCCTGATAATATCTCCCCAGAGCATCCGGCGGCCCGCCGATGGATTCGAATAGCTGCGGATTTTTGAGTAGTAGGCGGGTCGTCTCCTGGGTTCCGGCTGCGATGACAAACACCTTGGCCCGAACAGTGAATTTGGCACCACGACTCACTTCAACAAGTGTCAGCGAAGAAATGCTTCCATCGGTCGCGGGGGTATCGAAACTATCTGCTTTGCAGTTCTCGACGACGTTGATGCACTCCGAGGCACAGAGATGTTCACGATAGCGAACTCCGAAGCGTGTGGGCATACTCCATCGCTCCACCACCGAATCCATCA
>JBGSMR010000167.1:0-6871 GCA_041740065.1 Chthoniobacterales bacterium | reverse complement strand
GCCTGGTCCTTGGTGGCTGGTTTTACCGGCACAGGGAGAAACGAGAGTCCGGAATCCTCCACCATGGGTCCGAGGTCGGCATGATTGCTGATGACCAGAGGGATCTCGACGTTCAATTCGCCGCTGCTGGCGCGCCACAAGATTTCCGCCAACGCGTGATCTTCGCGGCTGACCATGACAACGGTGCGCACCGGCGTGGAGGCCCGGCGGATTGTCCAATCGGCTTGGATGTTTCGAGCGAGCGGCTCAAAACCGGAGCGATAGCTTGAGACAGCGTCCGATTGCGAATCGTCTTCAAATGCGAGCCGCGCAAAAAACCACCCGCTGAGCGAGTCGGTGAATTGATGTGCCTCCAGCAGATTTCCCCCCCTGCCAGCCACAAATCCAGTCACCTGCGAGAGCAATCCCACCGCGTCGGGACAGCTCAACTTTAGTATCAATGTTCGTTCACTCATTTGATAAATTTTTCGGCGGTAGTATTGGCATCTTTGTATAATTTGCAGACACTATTTTTCTTATGTCTTCGCCATCCCTTCCAGTTGAGTTTTTGCGATGTCCCATCAGTGGGCAGGGACTGGTGTTTGGAACACCGGATCTTCTCTCCACGATGATTGCCAGGCAGCATGCTGGCGGACTGCGGGATGAGTCGGACCAGTTAGTCGTCGGTAATTTAAGCGGGATTTTGATGCGCGCTGATGGATTGCTCGCCTATGCGATTCTGGCAGACATCCCGGTTCTTTTGCCTGGGAGTGGGATTCCTGTTTGAATCTCATTGAGGCGTTGCGTTATACTTCCAGGCTCTCATGACACCAACGATGACCGACCTCGAACGCATTCGCCACTCCTGCGCCCATGTGCTGGCGACAGCAATTGCACGTATTTGGCCCGACGCGCAGTTTGCTGCGGGGCCACCCGTTGAGACTGGATTTTACTACGACGTCGAGTTGTCGCACCGCATCACGCCCGAAGATTTCGAGCGGATCGAGGCCGAGATGAAAAAAGAGATCAAGGCAAACTATGTATTTGAGCGAGTGGAAGTCAGTCGGGACGCCGCACTCGCACTCGCAAAAAGTGGGGCGTTGGCATCTCTCGGAGCACGCCCGGAAGCGTCGAAGTTCAAACTCGATATCGTGGAAAATATCCCCGCTGATGAGGTGATCACGCTTTATCGCAATGGAGAATTCACCGACCTCTGCGCGGGCCCGCATGTCATGCGTACCGGCAACATTGGCGCCTTCAGGCTCACGCATGTCGCGAGCGCCTACTACAAAGGCGACGAGAATAACCCCCAACTCCAGCGGATTTATGGTACCGCGTTTAAGAATAAGACAGCGATGGAGGAGTATTTCGCCATGCTCGAGGAGGCGAAAAAGCGCGACCACCGGAAGATCGGTCAGGAAATGGGGCTCTTCGCAATGGATCCCGAATACGTTGGCCCCGGCCTCCCACTCTGGCTGCCGAAAGGAACTGCGATTGTAGAGGAACTGGAGCGGCTTGCAAAAGAGACGGAATTCGCTGCCGGTTACGTGCGCGTCCGCACCCCGCATCTCGCGCGGGAGAAAATGTACGTGACGAGTGGGCATTTGCCCTACTACGCGGAGTCGATGTTTCCGCCAATGGAGTTAGCGGTGGATGAGTCCGAGAAGTCGGGTTCGGATAGCGGATCAGCAGGGAGCCCGGCAACCGACAAGTATTACCTCAAAGCCATGAACTGCCCGCATCACCACCGCATTTTTGCGGCGGAGCCGCACAGTTACCGGGACTTACCATTGCGTCTTGCCGAATACGGCACCTGCTATCGATACGAACAGTCCGGTGAACTATTCGGTCTTATGCGGGTGCGGTCGCTGAATATGAACGACGCGCACATCTACTGCACCGAGGAGCAGTTTGCAGACGAATTCCGTGCCGTAAACGAAATGTATCTGAAGTATTTTGGAATCTTCGGTCTCGATAAATACCAGATGCGCTTCTCGACACACGATCCGGCGAAGCTCGGACAGAAATTCGTGGACGAGCCCGAGCTTTGGAAAAAAACCGAGGATATGGTGCGGAACGTACTCATCGAATCGGGAATCAATTTTGTCGAGGTCCCTAATGAAGCCGCATTTTATGGTCCTAAGATCGACGTCCAGGTGTGGAATGTCATTGGCCGGGAGTTCACCATTGCCACGAATCAGGTTGATTTTGCGGTGCCTGCCAAGTTCGGTCTCACATACCGAACCCGCGATAACACCGATGCAACTCCGCTTTGCATCCATCGCGCGCCGCTAGGTACCCACGAGCGATTCATTGGATTTCTTATCGAACATTTCGCTGGGAATTTCCCGCTCTGGCTCGCTCCCGATCAGGTGCGTCTTCTCACGATCGGAGATGACGATGACCTTGTCGCCTACGCCAAAGACATCTCGAATGAACTCCGGGGTCACGGTGTGCGCTGTTCAATGGATATCACAAACGACAAAATCAATGGCAAGGTCTTGCGTGCCGAGGAAGCCAAAGTCCATACGATGCTCGTGATCGGACGTCGGGACATGGAGGCTGCCGCTGTCAGTCTGCGAGTTCATGGCAAGGGTAATCTGGGAGCCAAGTCTCGGACGGATGTGGTGGCCGACCTGCTGGATGCGATTCTCACGCGACGTCTTGCGGGATGATCGTATTGTGCGAATTTTTAAATAGAGAAAAACGAGAGTTGTCATTGAGCGTATCTTTCATCATCCTCCCCAACCCCAAAATTTTTCTATGTTAACAGAATTACCTATCGATCTGCCGGTGATGGCTTCCGTGGAGGACGTGCGGATCAGCGGAGTTACCCGCCTTATCACGCCTGCCCAAATCAAGGAGCAGTTGCCTGCTTCGGATGCGGCCAAGGAAACCGTTATTCGCGGGCGCGACGCCGCCCGGCGAATTCTGCGCGGCGAAGACCCGCGTCTTCTTGTTGTTGTAGGGCCGTGTTCGATTCACGATCCGGTGGCCGCGGTTGACTACGCATCACGCCTCGCAGAGCTTCGTCACGAACTCTCAGATCGCCTGGAAATTATGATGCGGGTTTACTTTGAAAAACCCCGGACAACCATTGGATGGAAGGGTCTGATTAACGACCCGCACCTTGATGATTCGTGCGATCTCGCGCACGGAGTGGCGCTTGCGCGGCGGGTGCTACTGGATATTTTGGCGCTTGATTTGCCGACAGCAACCGAGTTTTTAGATCCCATCATCCCACAATACACCGCAGACCTGATTAGCTGGTCGGCGATTGGTGCGCGGACCACGGAGTCGCAAACGCACCGGGAGCTTGCCAGCGGGCTATCCATGCCGGTCGGTTTTAAGAATGGGACGGATGGCAGTGTGCAGACGGCCATTGATGCCATGAGTTCCAGCAGGGCAGCGCATAGCTTCTTGGGGATCGATCAGGACGGCGCAACCAGCATCATCAAAACGATGGGCAATCCAAATTGTCACCTGGTGCTGCGGGGTGGCCGCGCAGGTGCCAATTACGGCAACGAACATGTCAGGGCCGCGTCGGAGAAACTCAAAAAAGCCGGACTCCCGAATGCAATTATGGTGGATTGCAGCCATTCTAATTCCGGTAAAGACCCAGGACGGCAGGGGATTGTCTGGCGTGACATCCTGGATCAGCGGCGGGCAGGGTGCCCGGAACTCGTCGGGGCAATGATCGAGAGCAATATCCACTTCGGTGCCCAGCCGTCGGCTGCTGACCCGAGCGCTCTTAAGTATGGCGTATCGATCACGGATGGTTGTCTGGATTGGGATGCCACGGCAGCACTTTTGCGAGAGGCCTGATCGCGATGTCCGTTCGGATGCCCGCCCGGATTGCGGACATCCCCTTTGCCGCGATTGATTTTGAAAGTGCTGGTGCCCTGCGGGGATCGACAGATGTGCCAGTCCAAATCGGCGTGGCGGTATTTGGCGCGGATGGAGCCATCGACCCATCTCGGTGTTTTGTTTCTTACCTCGCTTCCGAGCGTCCCGTATCGTGGTCCGCCCGCAAGGTGCATGGGATCAGCGATGACGATATCCGGGGCGCCCCCACGTTGCTGGATGTCTGGCCGAAAGTGCGGGAGCTGATGCGTGGGAGTTGGATCGTCGCGCACGGCGCAGGCACCGAGCGTCGTTTTCTTAAGGCGTTTCCAGGGCATGGATTTGGCCCATGGGTGGATACGCTGCAGATCTTCCGCCAGGTATTGCCCAATGCCAAATCGCATTCCCTGAGTTATTTGTGCCGCGAGGTCGGTATTGAAGACCGATGTTTGGCGGCGTTGCCGGGTTTTCGCTGGCACGATGCCCTCTCCGACGCAATCGCGTGCCTGCTGCTGCTGCAACACTGGATCAGGGAAACTCAAATGGCCGACCTTCCCGCCGAGACGCTTCTGGGAATTCGACGACCTGGCGCTGCGTAAGAGTGCACCTAACCGTCCACGAATATTTCCTCACCAGCAAGGGGCCGAGGCAACCCTTCTCTCCTGTTTCTATCGGCAATCGGAGGAAAGCCCACGAAAATTGCAGCAATAGAAGGAAATCCGCCGTGGAAGACTTGCGATCCATCCGCGTCTGCGCCGTCAAAATTTGGGGCGTGAAACAGACAATCCCAGGAGGTATGCCCGCCCTTCTTGGAATCCGTGCGGGCGATGTTTTCGGATGTGTATTTTTTTCTATCTAGCGTTGACATATTCCCATTCGGGCTGCATATTCTTGCCCCTTAACACCATTTTCTAAGTAATGAAACGCACTTACCAACCATCCAAGCGGACGCGCAAGCAACAATTCGGCTTCCGCGCACGCATGAAGACAAAAAACGGACGCGCAATTTTGAATCGCCGGCGGCAGCGTGGGCGCAAGCGTTTATTGCCAAAGGGTGTCGAAATCCACTTTGCCCGTCACACCGCTGCCTGATTCCCGCCGGCGGCGTTTTCCTAGAAGCGCGCGACTGAGACTTTCCAGTGAGTTTTTATCAGTTCGTGCTAAAGGTGAAACATTTCAGGGCCGTTATCTCCGGATAACGGTCCTTCGTTTTGCTGCAAATGGCGGTGCTCGCCTCGGGGTTATTACCTCGCGACGGGTAGGGGGGGCGGTGCAACGAAACCGAATGCGTCGGCGCGTGAGGGAGTTTTTTCGTGCGATGCGGCCAGAATTTCCTCAGGATTTTTGGATCGTTGTCGTCGCGAAGCAGGGATCTGCGGAAGCAGGATTTTCTGAGTTGCGCGAGGAATGGTTGCGTCTCGTGCGGCGACTTTCTATTGTCCCACGTTCTGAATGAAATTCCTGCTCATTGCTCCCATCTATTTTTACCGGTGGATCCTGCGTCCTGCGCTCCGGTTTATTGTGGGTCCGGTGGATTGGTGTCGATACCAACCGTCATGTTCTGTGTATTGCATTCAGGCCCTCTCCAACCATGGAGCATGGCGTGGCGGCCTCCTGGGATTCAAACGAATCTGCCGATGCCACCCCTGGGGAGGTTGGGGATACGATCCAGTGCCGCAAGGGTCGCTGACGTGTAAACCGTCCTCTCGAAATCTTTAATTATTTTTTATTTTCATCATGGATCGCAAGACTTGGATTTTTGTTGGCCTCTCGATTGTCGGAATCGTGCTTTGGCAATGGTATTATACCGTCACTTATGGCCCGTATCTTGAGCATCAGCGAAAGGAAACGGAGCGTGCTGCAGCGGTCGCTGCGGCGAGTTCGACTCCACTTCCTGCGGATGTTTCAGCAACGCCCGGGACGACTCCTGCGCAGACTGCTGAGCTAGAGCCTCGGCCCACACCGCGTGCAACGATCCAAGCCCGCCGCGAGTCGATCAGCGCTGCCGATCAGGCGGACTTCCTGTTCAATAATGACACCGGCGGCATTGAGACGGCAATCCTGCTCATGCATTTGGGTGAAAACCGGGAGGCTGTCGGGCTTAATCGGGATCGACAAATGCCGATTGGCGCGTTGGCGTATGAGCCGGGGAAAGCTGTTGGGGGCTTTGAGATGCGCACGGACAAGGCGTCCAGCCGCGTGATTTTTACCAAGACGGAAGAAGATGGCTTGGAGATTGAAAAAGTATTCTCCGTGGAGGGTGCAGATGCCCCGGGGTTTCCGTATGTTGTGCGATTGGATATTTCGTTCAAGAATCCAACTGACGGCGTGATTGCGCGTCCGGGGTTGTATTTGAGTGCTGGTGGGGCGGCCCCGATCCATGTGAAGGACATGCCGATTTACACCAAGTTCGAATGGTATCAGGCTGGCAAGATGCACGGGATCGACGTGAACTGGTTTGATTCATGGAAAATTCCTTTGGTAGGGGTTGAAACGCGCGCCGCGAGACCGGTCTACGAAGAGAGTTCTGACAATATTTCGTGGGTTGCGGTGACGAGCCAATACTTCACGACTATCTTATCGACCAAGGGTGAGGGAAGTGGCGGAACACGCGCTTGGGCGACACGGTTTGACGCGGCCCTGGAGCAAGGGCATCGCACATGGGGCATGCAGGGTGCCTTAGGATTCCCGGGATTTGAGTTGGCACCAGGTGCGACCCGGCAGCAGCAGTTCCAAATTTATGCAGGACCGAAGGATCTAGCGACGCTCCGGCAATTGGGCTCTGGCGAAGAGGCGGTGATGAATTTCGGGATGTTTGGTTTTGTGAGCAAGTTCCTGCTCTGGGCCATGAACTACCTCCAGAGCTGGCTCCATAGCTATGCGGCTGCGATTATTCTCCTCACGTTATTGATTAAATCTGCGCTATGGCCGCTTCAAAATAAGGCCACAAACTCGATGCGGAAGATGGCGGCTCTGTCACCAAAAATGGCTGAGCTTCGCGAGAAGTATAAAGACGATCCCACAAAAATGAATACAGAGCTGATGAAGC
>JBGSMR010000165.1:0-3234 GCA_041740065.1 Chthoniobacterales bacterium | reverse complement strand
AAGTGCCGGGTACGGATTTCCGGGTCGCTCTTCGCGGGATTTTCCAGCACATCCCCCCAAACGAGTGTGTCGTGAATGGCGAACTGCGCGCAAAACCAATTCGCTTCGTCGGTCGCAAAATCCCTCTCCCACTGCGACCTTCCTCCGGGCAAACCGGCGAGCGACGGCCAGACCACGCCTGATGTGGTCAGCGCAAAAGGCCGATAACCTTTCATGGCGATCCGCATGGGTGGCACATCGTCCACGTAAAATGCGTGCTGTGTGAAGCCTGTATTGCAATAACTGCTGAAGAAATCCACCGAACCTTCAGCCCAGAACATCGCATCAGGTTTTACTTCGCGGACAGCTTTCCCGACTTTCTCGAGGAGCGTCTTCATCCATTGATTGTAGTCATACGGCGACTCGTGTTTGTGCCCGGGATTGAAACAATTCATAGACCAGAAGCCCAACGAATCCAGACGCAGACCATCCGCACCGGTTTCCCTCATCACGCGGGCACACATCTCGGCAAGATAATCCTGCCACTCCTCGACACCCGGACACATCTGATAAAATCCCTGGTCTGTATAGGGGCCTTGAGTGCCGCCATCGGCATTGATGACTTGCCAGCGTTCGGGACGTCCATCGGCGGCCAGTTCGCTTTGAAATGGGATAATGAATCCCTCGACATACATGCAGGTGCGAAGCCCGAGCTTGCGGGCTGCGGCAATACCTTCGCGAATCGCTTCCACTCCCCCCAAATCTTCGCGAATCTCGTTCACCCCATCTGTATGTTTTCCGAAAATCATGGATCCTCTTGAGTAAAATGCGTACTCGGTCAGATTCACTGGGATGCGGATATTTGCTTTTGGAATTTCGGAAAAGTTATCGAGCACCCAATGCCCGCCGTGATCGGGAACAACGCCTGGACCCGCTTTTTTAAAGTGAATTCCATTGACCGTGTCCAATTCCTTAACCCACTCGGGCATGGGAAATGGTTTCCAGGCTTTTGCTGACCACACGGCGAAATCTCTGGCTGTTGGTTTCCAATCCCCGCTATAGACTTTCACAAGCGTTGGAGGCATTGCATGCGAAGCGCCCTGCGGGATGGAAATAGGACCGAAGTACGTCACCTTGAGCACGGGCTTTACTTCCGAAAGGCGCTTTCCCGTGACATTGGGATCCATAACAATGAGACCTAGGGCCGAACGTGACTTCGGTTCAAAGACGGAATGCCATTGCATAGACCACTCGAGTGTATTGGCATACACCCGGAGAGGTTGCGTCCAGGCATCCCCAATCATTCCCACCTGATTGAGTATCGTCTGCTGCATCTTGGCGTCCGCGGCACCGAGCTGCAATCCATCTAGGACAGGGAATTCAACGAGCAATTCTTGTGTCGGATTGGCGACATTTTTCACCGAAAGATTCCAGACTGAATCGCCGGAATCTTTGGGCAAATAGATCGTCAAGACGCAGTCGAACCCCCATCCAGCGTAGTTGAGAGTGAGTGAATTGCCAGCCTGTGTTTTATCGAGCTTTGAGGAAATCAACTGCAGGCTTCCCGTCCCGAGTTTGATTGTTGCTTCGACGTCATTGTTCGTGGTGGGCAACCATGCTGTTTTGAAGCCGGAGAATGCTTGGAAAGGGATGCCGGGGCGTGCATTGGCTTTTAAGAGTTGATCCCCGAGCTTGCGGTTCTCCAGTTTCAGCAACTCCCCTGTCGCAGCATCAAACTCGATGAGGCAACCCTCATTTTCGAGCCTGAGAGTCTTCGGCTCATCAGCAAAAAGTGATGTGATTGTCAATACAGATAAAGTGATGCAGAGGTAGTGTTTTAGATGTGTTTTCATTGTCGGATAGGGGCTTTTTTTTATGAGTAGGATTTGGGGGAGTCACTGAGCGTGGAAAGGATCCACTTGGAGAACGGAAAGAGAGCAAAGCTAAAGATTGCGATGCCGATGAAGACTGGCTGATACGAGGCTGCATCGCAAAGCAGCCCCAGTGAGATTGGGCCGATAGCAAAGGCTAAATTGACTGCAATATTCTTAGCCGTAAAATGCCCCGCCCGATTTTCCGGCTTTGGGATGCCAAACATAATCGGGTTTAGCGCCGAGATGGCCCCAGCAGTCGCTAACGTTCCGATGAAAGCAAAAAGATAGACGGAGACGGGATCTTTATAACAAATCACTGGCAAGAGCGCGACTGATGATAGAATAAAGAAATATGGGAGGGCTCGGCGCGGCGTATTCCTGTCCACGAGAATGCCAATCAGCCAGACAAAGCCAATACGCGCTATGTTTGCGGTGATTGCTAAATACGCAGCGGCTTCTGCCGGCATTCCCAAGACTCGAAAGCCATACACACTGACAAATGTTCCCACTTGCATGAGCACACCGTAAAAAAGAAAAGTGACCAGAAGTGCCCGCAGGTAGGACTTATCGTCAAGGAGTGCAAAAATCATTCTTTTACTCCAAGGGGGCGGAGACAATTCGACTGGTGTCGGCTGTTCGCGAGCAAAGAGACATGAAACATAACCGGTCTGGCACACCGCCCAGGCAAAGACGAGAAGGATACCGAAGGACATTGGCTTCTCAAAGGTCGTGAGAATCCATGCGCCAATAAGAGAACTTCCGATGCTCACTAGCCCAGCCGCGCTATTTGAGAATCCCGTAAGTCTTCCCCGATGACTCATCGGCACGCAGGCCGCAATGTATTCTTGGTGGGGCAACTCCACGAAACCGCCAAAAAATTGGGAGATCAGCATCATTACGAGGATGAAATTTACTAGAAAGCTGTCCTCGAAACCCGAGCCTTGCGACATCAAGACCCCTAAGCCACATAGACCGACTGGCAGCAGGTAGGGAACGTTCGTGCCGAAGAGATACCACTTCTTGATCCGAAAATGTCGCGTGACCCAAGGGGAAAGGAGGATGCCAGGAATTGCTGCAAATGTCGCGCCGGTGATGAGTCCGATCTGCGTGTTGGTCGCATTCAGGAAGGCAAGCAGCGGGATCATCGCCATCATAACCTCTGTCCACCCGAACGAAAAAATGCTATCCAGCATGATGCAGGCCGCCATATTCCGTCGGATGATCGGCTTCGACATCGGCAGAACGGCGACTGGGGCAATATCAGGCATGGATGTTGAGTCGAGGTTGCCGGGAACTATTTCTCAACTGCGCGATGCACCGATCCAAAAAACTCAGTGGGGGTCGCAAGTTTTGGACTTAAGGCACGGTAAATGTCATCCGT
>JBGSMR010000110.1:0-4244 GCA_041740065.1 Chthoniobacterales bacterium | reverse complement strand
CACATGGATGTGAATGCCGTGGTGACCGGCCGGGCAAATTCCGAGCTTTCAAAAACCTTGCAGGCTGGATCAGCGGCCAATTTAAAGCGCTTCGCCGACCACTCGGCAACGCCCGCCATTTGGAACAAATCTCCCGCCAATCCGTATTGGATCCTGGATACCGTGGAGACCAAAACAGTGTGGCATCCGGTGGGTGTCTAGCTGCAGACCGAAACGGCCATGGCGCGTGCCCTTCTCATCGTCCTGGATAGTGTCGGCTGCGGCCATGCGCCGGACGCGGCAGACTACGGAGATGCCGGAGCCGACACCCTCGGGCACATCCTCACGGCGGTGCCTGGGATCAGCATTCCGAATTTTCGCAAAATCGGCCTCATGGACGCGCTCGCGATCGCATCTGGCGACGGATGTCTAGCCAGGCAGACGGGCGTTGGAGCGATGACAGAGCGCTCTGCCGGCAAGGACACGACCACCGGGCACTGGGAGATTGCCGGAGTGATTCTCGAAAAACCCTTCCGCACCTTTGACTCATTTCCCGCAGCATTGCTACAAGGTATTGAGCAGGAAGCAGGCATACAATTCATCGGAAATTTTGCATCCAGCGGCACAGAAATTCTGGATCGACTGGGGCGGAATCACGTCCAATCCGGACGGCCGATTTTATACACTTCGGCGGATTCGGTGATGCAGATTGCCGCCCATGAGCAGATATTGCCGATCGAAGACCTCTACCGAATCTGCGAGGTCGCTCGTCGGCATTGTAACGCGTGGGATATTGGGCGGGTCATTGCTCGGCCCTTTACTGGCGACTCGGACGGCGGATTTCAGCGGACCGCCAACCGCCACGATTTCTCCCTCGTCCCGCCCCCCATGATCCTCAACGACCTTTTGAATGAAGGGATTCCAGTTATCGGAATCGGAAAAATCAGCGACATCTTTGCCGGGAGCGGCGTTTCGGAATCGGTTCCGACGCGGTCGAATGCGGATGGGATGCGGCGGATCTCGGAGGTGTGGAGCACCGCTCGAGAGGGGCTGGTTTTTGCAAATTTGGTCGATTTTGACATGCTCTACGGTCACCGCCGCGACGTATCCGGCTACGCTGGAGCATTAGAGGAGTTCGATCTCTGGCTGGGCGGATTTCTTGCTGAAATATGCGAAGACGACTTGATTATCATCACCGCAGATCACGGCAACGACCCCACGTGGCGGGGATCAGACCACACGCGGGAGCGTGTCCCGATCCTCATGCCAGCAGGGGTGGGAAAATCCTGCGCTCCGGGGAGGCGCGATTCCTTCGCAGATGTCGCCGCCACATTGGCTGACTTCTTTGGCATACCGACAGTGGTAGCAGGCCAAAGCATGCTTCGGGCTGGTCGCACTCAACGTCTCCCGTCTTAACTATCAAGCCCTATCGCCGTCTTCTTCTAGAAACTCCAACCTCAAATCGACTACAAAAGTTGCGTCAGATCACAATATGCGCTCATTCATTTCCTCGCGTCTATTCTGACGCCTACACTTCCGGTTTCCGCAGAGGAAATCATCTACACCGACGGAATAACCAATGCTCTCAGCTATGAGACGACCGTGGAGGATCCCCTCACGCTTTTCATTGAAAATGGAACCGCCACTCAGAGCGGTATCCTGTCTGGCCCCGGAAGTGTCACAAAAACCGGCGCCGGCGGGCTTACTATCACAGGTGACAACACCTACGAAGGGGGCACATTTCTCCAAGCGGGAACACTTTGGACCACGGCGTCCGATTCCCTCGGGATTGGGGATGTGACGATCCAGAGCGGCACGCTTGGGTCTGCGGTGACCGCTGGTTTCATCAACAAATTTTTTGTCACGGGTGATTTCACGATCGCAGTGCAAGGGGACGGGACGATTTTGGACTTCTTCTCCAATGTGGATATGGGATCGAGCAACACCGTCACGTTTACCGGGGATGGTATTGCGTGCTTCGAAGGCGGGGTTTCTGGAAATAACATTTCTTTCCTGACCGGAGGTAATCCTGCGGTCGTGACGTTTTGCAGCGACGTGAGTAATACCTTCACCGGCACGTTGCACCTTAGCGCAGATATGCATCTGGAACTTTGGAAAATCGGCAATGATTTTGATCCTCCGGTCATTGTGATTTCCGGAGATCTGCTCGTCGATGAAGGCGGCACGGTCATTCTGATCACATCAGACCAATTTGCTCCCACTAGCGCTGTCGAACTCAACGGTCTGATGACTGGTGGAAACGTGATGAATTCGATCAGCGAACTCAATGGCGCTTCAACGGGACGCTCCGTGTAACAGAAAATATTACATTGGATGTGGGTGTCGGTCAGCACATCGTGCTCGAAGCCGATGGGATCTCGACGTATCAAAAAGACCTTGCGACCGCAGAGGATTTTTCTGGATTTGGTACCGTTGCGAGCAACGGAAGCAACACGACAAGTGCTGAGATCCTCGCCGGAACGGCATCCGAAGGACGCTCGCTGGTGGCATCGTTCGGACTTGCTTCCGGATCGCTTGTGAGCGATGCGCTCACTCTGTCGGGTAGCGGCGATGAAACGTTCGTGTTGCAGCTCAACTACAACGAATCCCTGGCCATCGCCAATTTTGGTTCGGAGGATGTCGTTCGACTCGGTTGGCTCCACGGCAGCTCTTGGGAGCTAGCAGTGAATGGAAATTCGGAGGGGATAGCCAATTTTGTGATGGGTGCGTGGAATGACAGCTATGCTCTCGGGACGTATGGCCTTGATACTGATGCCAACACGGTGTGGGCTGTGGTAGATCATAGTGGCGCATTCGCTGCCGTCCCTGAACCCTCGTCCATTTTTGCCTTGTTCGCGTTGATGGTCATCATTGGTTTCCGAAATCGACGTTTTGTAAATCAAATCCTATGCGCCCTGCACCGGAGATTCGTCTTGGCATCCGCCGCGAATCTCACTACAGAATCGGAAGAAAAAAACGCTGTCTTGCTCCCTCCGAAAGGTAGTATTTTTGATTTTCGCTAGTCCTCAGACATCCTGAAAATGTCGCCGCAGGAGACGCTTCGATAGTAGTAACCACGCATGCCCACCCTCCTCGCCAAAAACGCTACGGTCCTCGTCACGATGGATGGTGAACGTCGTGAGCTGAGGGGAGCCAGCATCTTCGCGGAGGACGGCTTTATTAAACACATCGGTCCGACGAGTGAACTTCCCGGCACGGCGGATACGGTGCTCGATCTCAGCGGTCAGATCGTTTTGCCCGGCTTCGTCAACACGCATCACCATCTTAATCAGACCCTCACGCGCAATCTTCCTGCTGCGCAAAACACCAATCTTTTTCCCTGGCTCCAGGCCCAATACCGCATCTGGGCGCAGACGAACGAAGAGGCTTCGCGCGCTAGCACACTGATCGGCCTCGCAGAACTCGCGCTCTCCGGCTGCACGACTGTTTTTGACCACAGCTATATTTTCAAGAGCGGCAACTCGGTGGACTGTCAGATCCAGGCGGCGAAAGATATCGGGGTGCGGTTCCATGCCAGTCGCGGCTCCATGTCGCTCGGACAATCTCAAGGAGGCCTGCCACCGGACGAATGTGTGGAGAAAGAAAATTTCATCCTTGAGGACAGCGAGCGCGTGATTAAAACCCACCACGACGCCGCCCCGGGGTCAATGACTCAGATCGTGCTCGCGCCCTGCTCGCCATTCTCCGTGACGACGTCGTTGCTCTCCGATTCCGCCGCCCTGGCGCGGCAATACAAAGTCAGACTGCACACCCACTTGTGTGAAACCCGAGACGAGGAGCTTTACACTCTCAAACGTTTTGGGCTTCGCCCAGTGGACTGGATGGAGGCTCATGGCTGGCTGGGCGACGATGTGTGGTTTGCACACGCCATCCATGTCGATGACGAAGAAATCCGGAAATTTGCGCAGACCGGTTGTGGTGTTGCGCATTGTCCGTGTTCGAATATGCGTCTCGCGTCGGGCATTGCACCGGTCAAAAAATATCTGTCTGCGGGCGTGAAGGTTGGTCTCGGAGTGGACGGCTCCGCCAGCAACGATGCTTCGAACATCCTGCTCGAAGCCCGCCAAGCCATGCTCCTGGCCCGCCTGAAAATGGGCCTTATGCCCAGTAGTGTTCGGCAGGGAAAGTGCTGAGGGCGAAAATGGGGAAAGAGAAGATTCCGAAGAGGAAAAAATAGCTGAATGTGACGAAATTGTCACTTGTACTATCCTAACTATTCGTTTTGGATGGGGTCGTGGCGAAAA
>JBGSMR010000094.1:0-8775 GCA_041740065.1 Chthoniobacterales bacterium | reverse complement strand
GCCGCGTCGATCAGCGCCGCCACGTCCCCCCAAGTTCGCGTGCCAAACTGCGGGTCCTGGGCCTGAATATAGACCTTCGCCAGTTCCCGGCTGAGAGTCGGTTGGGCGTGGGCCTCGTTCTTGGCTTGAAGGAGTTTTTCGGCCTCGGCGCGATCTTTCGTGCCAAGGGTGACTCGGGCACGGGTTACGCTGTCTTCTGCGTAAAAGGTGCCACTGGCGCGATTGGATCGCTGATACAGGCGGTATTTTGGCTGCATGTTCTGTCCCTTTCCGGGTTGCTCAGAAATTTAGCCGAAAACCGTGCGAGCCCGTTAATGGGTAGTCGGACGGTATCCACCGCTTTTTGTCCGCCTTTCGAGTGGTTTTGCCGCTCGCGGCGCGGATGGGACACTTTTGGGGACACTTGCCCCAAAAACGGCCCTTGGGACACCAGACGCAAAAAGACCCGAACCTTTATTTATCAGGGTTTGCGGGCGATTTTGGAGCATGGCGGAGGGGGTGGGATTCGAACCCACGGAACCTTTCGGTTCTCCGGTTTTCAAGACCGGCGCAATCGACCACTCTACCACCCCTCCATAATCTGGTTCGCAAAAACCGACGCGTGAAATAGTGATACGCATGTGCAATGGTAATTGCCAATGCGAATTCTTGTTGCGCCTGACAAATTCAAATCCTCGCTGACCGCTTCCAAAGCCGCAGAGGTGATCGCCGAGGGGTTGCAGGCGGTGATCATCCATGCAGACATCGATATCCAACCCTTGGCGGACGGTGGCGATGGCACGATGGATGTGATATGCGATGCCATGGATGGCGTAGTGATCCCCTGCCCAGCCCATGATCCTCTTGGAAGAGAGATTCTGTCTGGTTTCGGATGGGTTAAAAAATCACGACTTGCCATAATAGAGGCCGCAGAAGCCTCCGGATATTGGAGGATCGAATCGCAGGACCGTGCGCCATGGGAGAGCTCGACCGTTGGCACCGGCGAGCTGATTTTGAAGGCTATCCAAAATGGCGCATCTAAAATCCTGGTGGGACTAGGCGGCAGCGCGACCAATGATGCAGGAATCGGCATGGCGACTGCACTCGGGTATAAATTTCTCGATGATCGAGGAAACCCGATTCGACCGGTGCCGTCGGACTTCCTCTCCGTTCGCACTGTCATCAGGCCACCGAGGGAGATGTCCGTCGTCGTTGAAGCGCTATCGGATGTCACAAATCCGCTGATCGGTTCTCAGGGAGCAACCCGAATCTTTGGTCCGCAAAAAGGGGTGTGTCCCGAGGATGTGGATCGCTTGGATGAAGCAGTCGCGCATCTTGCGTCAGTCGTGGAGAGAGACCTCGACATTAAGGCAATGAATATCCCGGGGGCGGGAGCTGCGGGCGGCCTAGGTTTTGGACTACTCGCATTCTGCGGAGCGACCATGGTTTCCGGGTTTGATGTCATCGCGAACCTCACCGATCTGGAGGCACGGGTGATGGCATGTGATCTCATTGTTACGGCAGAAGGCAGCGTCGACCGTCAAACCCTAAGTGGAAAAGGGCCCGGTGCCTTGGCTGTCATGGGTCGAAGATTCGGGAAACGGGTGGTTGCGATTGCCGGACGGATTGAGGACGAAGAAGCATTGCTTGGAACCTTTGACCGGTTGATGCCGTTATCCCCGACGCCGCTTCCACTGGATGAGTCAATTTCCCGAGCTGCCGAATTGCTTGGCATCGCAGCACGAAGGTTGGCTATACTGGAATCCATTAAGCAATGATGAATCACAAGATCGCTCTTTTGTTCGCCGGTCAGGGAGCCCAGTCCGTGGGTATGGGGAAAGACCTCTATGAATCTTCACCCGCTGCACGATCCGTTTTCGACCAAGCGGACGCTCAACTGGGATTTCCGCTCACTAACATCATGTTTGATGGGCCCGTGGAAGAATTGACCAAGACGTCCATTTGTCAGCCTGCATTGTACGTGCATGGCATCGCGTGCCTTGCTGCGTTACGAGAAAAGATGCCCGATCTCAATGTGGTGGCAGCAGCGGGACTATCCCTGGGTGAATTTACAGCGCACTCGGCGGCTGGCACATTTGATTTTTTAACCGGCCTTGATTTGGTCGCGAAGCGGGGTAGAGCGATGCAGGACGCTTGCGAATCCACCGAAGGCGGCATGGCGGCAGTAATCGGCGCCGATGAGAACGCGGTGCGCAATCTCGCAGCGGCAGCTGAGGTCGACATTGCAAACCTGAATTGCCCAGGACAAGTAGTAATATCCGGAGAATCTTCGAAGGTCGCACTGGCAGTGTCGCTTGCCAAAGAATATGGAGCCCGGAAAGCCATGGAATTGAATGTTGCTGGAGCATTCCATTCCCGACTGATGGAATCCGCTTACCAGAGCCTCGGCGACGTGCTGGCAGACACGCCGATGCAACCTCCCGGTGTGACGGTGATCTGCAACGTAGACGCAATTCCAGTGAATACCCCAGAGGATATTCGCCGCACGCTTGCAGACCAAGTGACAGGCACCGTGCGATGGACGGAAAGCGTAGAGTATTTGCTCGATCACTCGCATTGCGATCTCTTCCTTGAAATTGGTCCAGGCGAAATTCTCGCTGGATTACTGAATCGGATTCGCAAGGGAACGCGTGTGTTTTCTATCTCGAATATTGCCTCGCTGGATGATGCGCAGGCGGCGATTCAAGCCCTGGATTGAGCCGAGTGGATTTCACGCATTTTTTACTGTTGGACCATTGACGCTTTTCGGTTGAGCAGCCACGTTCGAGCAGCTTAACAACCCGATCATTGCGATTGACCGCTCCATCCTGCGCTCCACCAGCACGCAAGAAATCCGAATACAATACCGTCTTCGAGGCTTTGCTGGGAGGGGTGGGGTCATTCGTCGCGCTGATACTCATCCTGTTCCTGTTGATTTGGGTCATCCGACTCATTGCCATCGATGAAGCTCATGCTCGGGCAAATGCCATAGCCTCGAAGGCAGCCCAAGCGGTGACCGAGGGGCTTCACGCGGACCCGATTAGAAGCGACGACCCAGACCACGACAAGGCGCAGTCCTCGATTTTCAACCGCCTGGACGACGCGCTCCGGGGACAACCAAATGTATTGCGCGTCAGACGGTTTGCGTTCGAAGGAGATTTACCGATTGAGGTCGTTGACCCTCGGCATGCCACGGGGCATGAGGTTGCATTTTTAGACCATCAGATTGTCAGCCGGCTATTGGATGGCGTCCAGTTTGCAACGCACATTGGTGACTCTTGGTTCACTGCACCAAAATTGATCACTGCCTATGCTCCCGTCTACGCCAATACCGGTGCCGTGCATGGCGCTGTGGCGGTGGACTTGGAACCCGTCGCGCTTCAAGCCCGACTGGATATCTTGCGCATCGCATCCGTGATTGCATGTGCCGCGGCGTTTTTCTTTTCATGCCTGCTGGGCCTCAGAAACTTTGTCAGGAACCGCGTGGATGGAATTTCGCAACGGAAGTTGGAACGGGTGCGCCAATTTGAACTAATCACCATCGAGGCACTCGGCGAATTGCTCTACTCGCTCGACATTTTCACGGGGAAAATTTCATGGCGTGGCGAACCCTCGCGTATACTCGGCACCAGACACCGTGATTCACCCGATACGATAGAGGCTTGGGCAGAGTGGATCCACCCCGAGGACCGCCTGAAAGTTCGTCAAGCACGCGCCACACTCATCAACGAGGGCGACAAGTTTACGCTAGAATATCGCATTCTTGTCGCAGACGAGACGCAAACATCAAAATGGATTTTGGATCGTGGCAGGTTGATGGAAAACACCGAGGGGGCGCTGGTCCTAGTAGGCGCAATTATTGATATTTCCTTGCGAAAGACATCAGACACATTGCTCAGGGAATTCATTGATCAAACTCCGACTGCGCAGTTTATATTCGATGGAGACGAAATCCTGAATACAAATCCTGCTGCACTGCAGATGATTGAAGCGAACTCATTGGCGCACCTCACCGGGCGTCCATTGTGGACACTATGGCCCCCCCTACAAGCGGACGGGTCTATCTCCGCTGAGGCGTGGTCACGACATGTCGTAGCCGCGATTGAGGACGGAACTCAGCATTTCGAGTGGCTTTTCCGGCGCTTCGATGGCGAGACGCTCGCTGTGGATGTTTTTCTGAAAAGCGCAATTTTGGAGTCCCGACAAGTCATTCTTATGGCCTGCCACGATCTCACCGATTCCAAGCGGACACAGTCCATGCTCGAAGAAAGTGAGCAACGTTTCCGGGATGTAACCGCGTCGGTCGGAGAGTTCGTCTGGGAGGTCAATGCCGCCGGACGCTATACATACGCCTCTCAAAGAGTGACTGACATCCTCGGTGTCACGCCAGAGCAGGCGTTCGGACACGAACCGTTCGAGTGGGTATTCAAGGAGGACCGAGAACAAGTCATCGAACGATCAAAGCAGATTTCTGATGCGAGGGTCCCCTTTCGGGACTTCGTGCACCGCATCCAGCGATCCGATGAAAGCATCCGCTGGATTCGGGTGAGTGGTGTGCCTCGTTTCGGCGTCAATGGAGAACTGATGGGTTATCGCGGCATCACTCTAGACATCACCCAGCAACAGGATTACGAAAATGCGCTTCTTTTCCAAAAGGAGGCCGCGGAGGCGGCGGACCGTGCCAAGAGCAGCTTCCTCGCCATGATGAGCCATGAAATCCGGACTCCGCTCAACAGCGTTTTAGGATTCACAGATATCCTTCTTGATTCACCGCTTACTGCCTCACAACGCGATTCTCTTGAAACCATCCGTTCTAGCGGCGATGCATTGCTCCACCTGCTGAACGACATCCTGGATCTTTCAAAAATCGAATCGGATCGGCTGGAAATCGAGCTCCAGCCCACCAATCTGCGCAAGTGTTTGCAAGACTCCGTCGATCTTCAACGGCCCAGCGCCCACAGCAAGGGGCTCGAAATCGAAACACAGATCGATGAGTCTCTGCCAGAGTGGATCACATCGGACCCCATCCGACTGAAGCAGATCCTCCTCAATCTGCTTTCCAATGCAGTTAAATTTACGGCTGCGGGTCGCGTGAAGATTAGCGTGATACGACGCCCTGTTGATATTCCAGGCGGGAGTGAATTCATGGATATTCACATTCAAGATTCGGGCATGGGTATTCGAGAGCAACAAATCGAGCGTCTGTTCAAGCCGTTCTCACAGGCTGATTCTTCGACTACCAGACAGTTCGGAGGCAGCGGCCTCGGGTTGGTCATCAGTCGCCGGTTGACACAATTGATGGGTGGAGATCTCAAACTTCAGTCCACTTCGGAAAATGGCACAACATTTGTTCTTTGCCTTCCGCTGAGAGCCGAGGAGCCACCCGTGATTGATGAGACACCCACCGCAGCAATCTGGTTCCCCTTCCCCGGGCCCAAGATCCTCGTTGTGGACGACAACCCGATCAATCGCCGACTCACCCAACGTATCCTGGCGCAATTTGGGGCACGAGTTGAAACGGCAGATGGCGGACAGGAATGTCTGGAAATCCTCTCCCACAGCAATTTCGACGTCGTGCTGATGGATGTCCAAATGCCGGGTATTGATGGTCTCGAAACCACACGGCGCCTGCGTGATACAGAAAAAAAGACCGGGGTTCAGCCCACGCCGATCATTGCGCTCACAGCGGGGGCGATGCGTGGGGATCGAGAACAATGCCTGGAGGCAGGAATGAGCGAATACTTGACAAAACCGATACGACGCGAGGCCCTTGCGGCGACTCTAGCTCGGATGATTCCGGACAAAGTGGGCCCACCGCCGGAATCCTAGATTCATTTCCCCTTGAACGCTTTGAATTCATCGAATTTGATATCGAGAAAACCGATCTATGGAAACCCAATCCGCACCGAATTTGAGTCATTTTCAACGGGAAAACATCCGTCTGTTTGTCAATGCCGCCAAGGCTTTATCGATCTCCCGGTCTGTCGGAGAAATTTTCGGGCTCTTATTCAGCACCGAGGCCCCATTATCACTGGATCAGGTGGTAGCATTGCTGGGGATTAGTAAAGGCTCGGCCAGTCAAGGATTGCGTTGGTTGCGGGAAGTGGGTGCTGTGAAGTCAGTGTATGTGGATGGCGACCGGCGGGACTACTTCGAGGCAGAGACGGAGCTGCGCAGCCTGATTTATGGATTTCTTCAGGAAACCGTGGAGCCACATCTCAGCCGAGGGCCCAATTACATTGAGCGTATTTCCCATGCTGCACAACAATTACCCGAAGATGTCAGGAAATTTGCCATCAGACGGGCAACGAAGTTAAGCCAGTGGCACAAGTTCGCCTCTCAAACGCTGCCCATGTTTCTCAAATTCACTCGAAAGTTCTGACTCGCATTTCCAACCCACATCAGCCGGCGGCATCTGTATGGACCGGCTGCGTTGATGGCTTGTCCCAAAAATAACGTTTGAGGAGAACCTTCAACGTGGCTGTCAGTGGCACAGCAAGCAGCGCACCAAGCAACCCACCCAGGATGATGCTCCACACAAGCACAGAGACGATCACCGTGAGGGGATGCAGCCCCACCGACTCACCCACGATTCGCGGAGCGATTACCATCCCATCCAGATTATTAACCACAAGAAAGATTGCCGTTACGATAATGGGATGTGTCCAATCACCCCATTGAGCGATTGCGATGATCACTGCGGGAATCCAGCAGATGATTACGCCCGCGTAGGGGATCAGTCCGAGCACTCCGACCATGAGTCCAATGAGGACGGCAAAATCCATCCCCATGATCAGGAGAGCGACAGCAATCAACAACCCATCGATCATGCTCACCAGCAACTGCCCGCGAAAAAAGCTGATGAGATAGCTATTGATTTCGCTGAGGAGGGATACGATTTCGCTCTTTAATGGCGAAGCACGCAGCGGGAGATAATTGCTCCAGGAGGCAGCAATTTTCGGCCCCTCTTTTAGGAAAAAAAACAAAAATATCGGCACAAGGACCATGCTGATCAAGAGCCCTACGACGCCAAATGCACCGCCGATGCCACGGAGGACCCAGTTTCCTGCACCGATCAGCAGTTCGGGAGCTTTATCTTTCAGCCACACCGTTCCGTCTTGAATTCCTGTCAGTATATACCCCTGGAAGACATCATTGAGTTCACCCGCGTTTTCGTCTTCTCTCAGCAGTGGCATCTCGGACCAGGCTTTGACTTGCTCCGTAGTTTTGGTGAAAAGCGCCTGTGCCCGCTGCGTATACTCCGGAAAACTCTCCGCAAAAGATACGCCCTGCCGGTGAATAGATGGTATAATCCACAAGGCAATCCCCGCGACCAGCAGAAGAAATGAGGCAAAAACAATCACGACGCCAAGCGTCCGAGGCACCCGCCGTGCGGCAAGCCATGTCACAACAGGGTCTAGCAAATAGGTCAGAATCCCAGCCACTGCCATGGGCAGCAGCACGGGTTGTAAAAAACCGATTCCTTTAGCCGATAACCATCCGACGCCGGTAATCGCGCCACCAATGACTGCAAACGCGATTGCTGTCAGAGCCGCCCACCAGATCCGGTATTGGAAATTACTCGGTTTCGTCATGAATTAACCTGCGCATGGTATGCAACGGCTCCGTCTCTAACGCAATAACCATTGCACAGCGCGTGCAAAAGCAACATTTGATCCGAACGGATGCGCGCTCATTGGCTCTCGCTTTTGCGGATAAATTCCTCCATCGCCGCCCGATTCCCTTGAAAAGAGATCATAAAGCAAAAGTCTCCGGACTGTACAATCCCGAGAACTCTTCGGCTGGCTTCCGTTCCATACTCGAGTATCCGCCAATTCCCCGACGCACCAGGCACGATACCCAGAGCCTGGGATGGAAATACAAAAAAGAACGCCCGGTTCTCAGGCACCACCGCCATCGCGACAGGCGTGCCTTCAAAATCGAAAACTCGAACGCCGACGACTTGATAGTTTGCAAACGCTGCGGGCACTCGAAAGCCATCAAATCCCTGCATTACGAACCAGTCTCCGAGTGTTCCCGCAGGAGCGTCCAATGGCTCGAATTGCGAGGGTTCTGAAAGGTCACCCTGTGCCGCGAGAGAGATGGTTTCCTCCATGCCTCGGAATCCCTCCATTTGGATCATCAGGAGCCACACCCCAACACCGATCATTGCCATGAACGCGAGGGCAACTGCCAGAAACGCGGGGTTTTTCATCGAGACAGCAGAGCGTCTCACAGGCTCACTAAGGCGCTCAGAAAGTTCCACCATCGCGTCAATCAAGTCTCCAGGGACAGCGATGGAAATTTTTTCGGAAATTACCGCGTCAGCAGCGACCTGGGTCGCGAGGGCTTCAGAAATCTCGGGCGTCTTTTCCACAACCTTAAGGGCAGATTGAGTCACTCGGTCCGGCACGTGGATCTGATGCGGACCCTGACTGCGGAGGATCGCTCGGGCGGTTTTTACGTTCATAAACCACCTCCTTCATGCACTGCCAGAGATTCAGCGACCGCGCCGCGAGCAGCGTCCACGGCATCAGCGAGCTGTGCAATGGATAGACCCAGAATACGCTCCATGGACTCGACATCCACCGCATCCAAGAGCGCAAGCGCAAGTGCACTCCGTCCGGGCTCAGCCACCCGATGCAGGACCTCCGTGACTCGGGCACTCTCCATGTCGGCCAGCCATGTATCAGCTCCAGAAGGCCATCCGGAAGATTTGCTTTTCAAAGCCTCAAATGGAGTGACGGCGACTTTCAAAGCGCGCTGGCGGACGACCTGAAAGCACCTTGCCTGCCT
>JBGSMR010000087.1:0-3754 GCA_041740065.1 Chthoniobacterales bacterium | reverse complement strand
ATTCCCCGTGCGAATCACCTCTGCCATATTCATGGGCAACGAACCCGTGATCTCAAGTGGTTGAATCAGCTTCTGACGCACGCTGCCATCAAGCGTCAGGCGGTCATCCTTGAGCTGCAAAGTAAGTGCGATTGTTGCTGGATCCAATTGATCCGCAGCCGCCGCTGAAATACCCGATGCGCTGAATTCCAATCGCGCGTCCAAATCCTCGAGAGAACCCTCAGCCGAAATCTTCATGGACGTCGTCGCCCGGATCGGCAGTTCGCCGTCGATGAAGGGTTCTAAAATCTCGGCTAGCCGGACGTCCGAAGATTTTAGAGCCACGACGACTGGCTGATCAAACGGAACCATCTGCGCCGGCTCCTCCCATTTCGAAAGCTCCACGGGAATATCGATCGTACCTTCCAGCAAGGACACGCGATTTTGCCGGATCAAGATGTTCGAGATTTGCATGCGGCCTTCTTTCCAGAATAGCGCCAGCGCGGCTTCCCCTAGGTTCCCCACTTTTGCATGCAAATTAGGGATATTGATAAACTCCGGCGAGTAGTCCGCGTCAAAGCCCGCGTTAATGTTGCCCCATTCTCGAAAGCTCGCATTTGTGAGAGCCAGATTCGCGTGGCCTTGGTGCGTGAATTCGCGAACTGATCCGTTGCCATTCCAATTAATCTGCAATGCCCCGCCGATTTCCACGTCACCGACGAGGTTCTGAAATTGCGAGAGGTCCTGAAATTCCACGTTGAGCACACCGCGATAGGCCATGCTACCGTCCAGTTGCACATTCCCCTCCCCGTGGATGGTATTTTGCTCATCAAGCACCACCGCGAGCCGCGACAGCGTCACAAGTTTCTCACTCACAGTGAGGCTTGCATCGAGCGTCCGCACCCGAAGGCCCTGAAATTCAACTGCATCACCGGTCAAGTCGATCTGGCTCTTTAATCCGTTCGCACCAGAGGTGATTGATCCCTTAGCGTGCAAGGTGCCTGCAATTTCAGGAGTGGCCCCGCCGACGGCAAAGTCATCAATACGCGGAACGTGAATTTCGAAATCCCCTGCCAAGGGCTGGGTTTCCCATCCGGTGCCATTCTCAGGCAATGTGTAAGTTGCCGACGCACGAACGGTGTTTTCGCCGCGAACCAACGAGAATTCCTCCAAAATCAACGAAGCCTCCGCCAGCTGCGCCACCAGGCGCAGATGCTCCGCTTCGTATTCGGAGTACCGGACCGTTCTGACATGACCGCGGACGGAAGCATTGACAGATTGAAACCACGGAGCGTCGGTCGGCGTGCGGAGGTCTTTGCCGAACTCCATGGTTAGTTCGACATCCGACACTTCTGCGCCCGATACAGCGATTACGCCGGATTTCAAAACCATACTGCCAGCAAGCTGCCCGGCAGAAATTTTTATCTCTGCATCGGCACGGGCATCGCCGACGACGGGTTCAGAGAGCCGCAATCCGGCAAGATCCGGAGCTACAATTTGCAACTTCGCATTGGCGTTCGTGTTCCAGAATCCGTCGAACGCGTCCGGCAGGGTGGCATCCGCGTGCAATACGATAAAATTCGCTGCATTAAATTGATTCCAAACTACCGACTGAGCCTGCGCATCTTTTACCGTCAGATCAATCTGAACATCACCAATCCGTTGATCTGCGGTCCTGGCATCCTCCATCCGCGCCTGCATTGTAGTCATCCAAGTGGACGGGACCATCGGCGCGCCCTCGAATGCAATGGTAAATGTCTGCAACATTCCGCTGACGGGAACGTCCAACTTCATGTATTCCCAGATCCGATTGACATCTAGCGTCGAGACCGTCATCTGAAGGGTGGTCAAGTTGGACGCATTGACGTCATTCACCTGCGCGGATAGTGAAACTGGAGCGTCGAAAAACGTGCCGTCAAGAACGACCTGAATCTGGCTTTCTTCGAACTTCGAGAGATCCAATCGGAACTCGCGAAGCGCGATATCTGATCCAATAATTAAGTTCGAGAGAACGAAGTTCCGATCTCGAAAGCTGGTCTCTGCAGATATCCCGGTCCATCGACGCACCCCAGGGATGTCGACCGTTTCCAGTTTAAATACCCCAGGTTGATCCGGAAGCAGACTGAAGTGTAGTCCCTCGACAATGGTATTGCCAGTAGGAGCACGAACAACTGCATTGATATTTACCAGGTTCAAGACTTTCGGAATCAGCGCGGGGAACTTGAATGCCTGCGGTTCCCGCTCTTTTTCCGGTGGGAGGGGCTCTCCGGTTTCCAACTCCACATACACATCTCGCACGTCAAGTTCTTGGAGAAACGCAGGCAGCCCGTCCCGGAACAAATTCCACAGGCTGTAGCTGAGAGATAATTTCCCGATCTCCAGACGCTGAATCGGGCCTGGCTCAACCGGGATGGCACGCAAATTCAGGACTGAGAGCGTCGTGAAGATCGATCCGATCATCTCGTATTCAAGATCGAGATTCTGTTGTTTCGCTGCACGCAGGACAAAATAGCGCGTGCCTTCGAAAAATATCGGCCGGTGGAATGCGACTAGTAATAAAATGAGAGCGAGCAGACCTACACCCAGACGCTTGATCCACCCCTTCCAACGTGGAGTGACTATCGGCTGGGCTCCACTGATTGAATTGCTTTCCACCTCTTTCAGAACGCTTCTATTCGTATCAACTGCAACCAGTGCGTGTAAAAAACATTTGCACTCACATCCAGAGATGCCGTGAAGATCGATCTGGTGTAGTTATGAAATACATCTCAAAGAAACTGGCTCAGCGTGGCGCTCTCGGATGGGTGGCTCTGTGGTTAATAGGGATCCCAGTGCCGATCCTAATTATTTTTTTCCTGCTTCGCGGGTGCACCTGATTTTTCTCAAGGCGGTGGCGTGAGCTCACCACGCACGCCACTCCCTTGATTTTGACTGGTTCCGCCACCACGTCAAAACCTAACGTCCCTGGAATTGCGGAGATCCACGATCATAGCTCGCAGGAAGTTCGACACGAAACGTCGTCCCAGTTTCTGAGGACGTCTTAACCTCGAGGACTGCATCAATTAATTCACAAAGGCGTTTGACAATCGATAGACCGATTCCCTCTCCAGAATCCTTACTGCGGAAGGTGGACGGGGGGCTGGTAGCTACGGGTAAAATCGAGTGATCAGCGGCCAATTTTCCGGATCCTGAATCGTTCGCATCCTCGGCTGTTTCCGTAGCCTCCGCGAGAGCCGCAATCATAGGTGCAGCAGATCCAGGAGTGAGTCCGGGACCCGTGTCTTTTACTATGAACCACCATTTGTTTGGTTCCGCCGTTCCCCAGCGGACGGTCACATGCCCGCTGACGGTGTATTTGATCGCATTGAGGATCAGATTTTGCACCACCCGATGGACCTTTTCAGAATCGCCTTCCACAGGCAATGAATCCGGACCGGAAGTTTGGAGCTTCAGCCCACGCTCCGCGGCCAGTGATTCTAACACCGCGCACAAGTCGGTGAGCAGAGTGGCAGCATCGAACCGTGCAATACTGGGGCGCTCCTGCCCGGCTTCAAGCCGCGCGAGTCCCATTAAATCGGTAAGCATCGTGTGCAGCGATCTCACACTGCGCTTGACGACACCACCGAGTTGCTGGCGTTCGATCTCTGGCAACATCGCATCGGTTAAGACGCTTGCCGCGCTCGTGACCGCCTGCACATTTCCACCGAGGTCATGCACCGCCTGCCGAATGAGCACACCACGCTGTTTTTCTAAATCTGCGAGTTCCGCCAATGCG
>JBGSMR010000038.1:0-6899 GCA_041740065.1 Chthoniobacterales bacterium | reverse complement strand
AGTTTTCTCGTCGATGCGATCACGGGCCCGATCGAGCGCTGGCGGGAAATGATCGAGGTCAACTGCTGGGGCGCCGTGCATACCTGTCGGGCGGCTGGCGAAGCGATGATCGATCGGCAGACGGGGGGACGCATCGTCATCGTGTCTTCCATTCTGGGAGACCTCGCCGAGATCGGCAGCACGCCCTACGGCATGGCCAAAGCTGCGCTGAACCATCTGGGGCGTCAACTCGCGGTCGAGTGGGCCCCGCACGGTATCCTCGTCAACACCGTCGCTCCCGGGTGCGTGCGCACACCGATGAGCAGCGTGAACGGAAGCGATGAATTCGAAAGCGAATGGTTTGGCCGGCATTTCACCGACCCGGAGCGTCCCCGGCTCCCACTCCGCCGACCCGGGACGGCGGAGGAAATCGCGGAGGCCATCCTCTTCTTTTGTCTCCCGGCAAATTCCTATTGCACCGGCTCCGTGCTCACCGTCGACGGCGGATTGAGCGTGAAATTTTAACCACCAAAACTCCATGTCCGATCCAATCCTCATCTCCAAAATCCGCGCCATTCCACTCTACGGCAAAGCCTACGTGGACTGGCCCAGTCGATTCTCCGACCTCGAGCAGACCCGCACCCTCATCGAAGTGGTGACGGACAACGGCATCGCCAGCCTCGGGAGCGTTTACACGTCGGCCCCGCTCGTCGAGGCGTCCCTGCAATTACTCCGCCCGCTCTACGAAGGCCGGTCGGCCATCGACCCGGTGACCACCTGCGAAGAGCTCCACCAGAATACGTTCTGGCAGGGCCGCGGTGGCGCCGTGACGCACACCATCAGCGGAATCGACATGGCACTCTGGGACATCCTGGGAAAAGTCACGGGGCAGCCGATTTGGCGCCTGCTCGGAGGACGTTACCGAGATCGGATCAAGCCCTACGCCTCCATGCTCATGGAGGAGCCGGAGAAGATGGCGGACAAACTGCAGGCTGCCCACGCGCGGGGATTTCGCGCCTTCAAGATCGGCTGGGGTCCGTTCGGTCGGAAGAGCAACAAGATGGACAACGACATCGTCGCCGCCGCCCGTGAGGCCATTGGGCCGGATTGTGAACTCATGGTCGATGCGGGCGGTTCCGACGCCTATTGGCCCCACGGCTACAAGTGGGCGCTCGATCGCGCCCACATGCTCGCCGACCACGACGTGACGTGGTTCGAGGAGCCGCTCCGACCCGATGATCTCGCCGGGCACGCGGAACTCACCCGGCACGCACCGGTCAAAATTGCGAGCGGCGAATGCCTCACCCGACGCCAGAGTTTCCTGCCGTGGATCGAAGGCCGCGCCGTGGATTACCTCCAGCCCGACGTCACCAAAGTCGGCGGACTGTCGGAGCAACATCGCATCGCGCAATACGCCGATGACCATTCCATCATGGTCGTTCCCCACGGCTGGAACACGGGCGTCGGCCTGGCCGCCGATCTGCACCTCGTCGCCGCGGCAGGTAACGCCAAATGGGTCGAGTTCCTGACTCCGGAGCCCTACATGGACGACGTCTTCGGCGACCCGATTTCGTTGGAGGAAGATGGCAGCCTGCGCATTCCCGACGGTCCGGGCTACGGCTTCCGCTGGAGCAAGGACGGCATCGCCCGGCTTTCCCAAGGCATCGAGATTACGGATTCGATTCTCTAATTTTGAGCGGATCATCAGCCCTGGAATGCATCGTGCCACGGGCAGGCGCGCTGGTGGAGAATCCGCTCTGGAAGGACGATTGTCTTTATTGGACGGATATCACCGGCGGTCGAATTCACCGTTGGGATCCACGGGACGGGTCGGGTCACGGAGTTCTACTCCGGCGACCCCGTCGGCGGCTTCACCGAGCAGCGCGACGGGAGCTTGCTGCTCTTTCGCGTCAACGACATCGCGGTCCTGAAACCCGACGGCGAAGTCCGGAGCCTCGTTCCATTCGCGGATGCGGGTTCCGCGCGGTTCAATGACGTGATCGCCGCTCCCGACGGGAGCGTCTTCGCGGGGACGATTGGAGCGACCGACGAATCCGGCGGGCTATTTCACGTCACGGCGGACGGAATGGTGACCCCCATTTTCCGCGGCACCGGTTGCGCGAACGGCATGGGATTTTCGCCCGACCTCACGACGTTCTACTGGACCGACACCACGAACCACCTCATTCGAGCCTGGGCGTTCGATCCCGTCACGTCCGCGTTGTCCAACGACCGAGTCCTCACGCTGACGAATCCCGAACTCCCGGATGGGCTCACCGTCGACGCGGCGGGGCGGCTATTCTCCGCGCGCTGGGGCGCGGGTCGCGTGGCCATTCTGTCTCCGGCTGGAACGGAACTCGACTCGATTGCGGTGCCGCTGAGTCACGCCACCAACGTTTGCTTCGGCGGCGCTGGGCTCACCGATCTCTACATCACCGCGGCAGCCGATGACTGATTTACCGATGGAAGGACTACGGTGCGGGCCGCCCCGAATTCAAGTCGTCGATCCTTCTGCCGGATTGAAGTTTTCGCTACGGAATGATCAGCGGAATTGGTTTGATCTTCTTGATGCTGACTTCACTCCCACTCCGTCCGACGTACGCTCGCAGGGAATGTCGCCGCTCGATTGCCGTTCGTTGGATCGGCGTGCTGATTTGGGTCGCCTTGGTCATTTGGTTTTCGCCGACCCATCGCTCGTTTTCCCAGTCGGCGGAGGGCCCAGCATCGACAGCGGGAGCCCAACCGTTCGGCACTTCAACAAAGAATTCCGCAAGTGCCGGCGACGCTTCAAAACTGGAATTCTTGCCGGTACAAAACTCGACAGGGTGTTAGAGGGTGAAGCGCGCTAAAATAGAGGGCCAGATGGCTTTGGGAGGAAGCTCGAGGACCCAGAATGGGCGGTTTGGATGGCCGACGAGGGTGACGGACTTGCGGAGGGTGGCGGAAATCTGGTAGTTGCGGCCTTGAAATTCGATGGAATGGGCGTTGTCGACGCGTCGGTGGCAGCGCAGCGAGAGGTGGAGATCGAGGAGTGAGGCGGGGGAGGAGCTGGACGCAGCGAATCGGAGGTCGCCGCACTGCCAGCACGGCATTATTCAGCCGCCAGCGGCAGTGTCTGGAGGAAGCGTACCATGATGTTCGCTTTCCACCGCGGCTCCCCCGCGAGCCGCAGATTCGGAAACCGGCGCAGCAGCGCGTCAAACGCGATCGCTCCTTCCAGGCGCGACAGCGGCGCGCCCAGGCAGAAGTGGTTTCCGAAGCCGAAGGCGACGTGTTTGTTGTCCTTCAGCGACCGACGGATGTCGAATTCATGCGGGGCACTGAAGAACGCCGGATCCCGGTTCGCGAACGCCATTACGAAATACACAAGGTCCCCTTCGGCAAAGCGCACTCCGTCGTGCTCGATGTCGTGCGTCACCCGCCGATGCATCGCGAGAACGGGCGATTGATGACGCAGAATTTCCTCCACCGTGGTTCGCATCAACGAGGGATCCTGCCGGAGATCGGCGAGTTGCTCCGGATGGCGGAGCAGCTCGAGAATCCCGTTGCCGATCAGGCTCGTGGTCGTCTCGTGGCCAGCGATGAGCAACGTCACGCACGTGTCGAAAAGCTCGTCGTCCGTGAACCCCTGCCCTTCTTCCCGCACGGCCGTCATCAAGCTGATCAAATCGTTCTGCGGATGCGCTCTGCGTTCTTGAATGAGCACCCGGAAATTGGCCGTCAGCTCGATGATGCTCTGCTGCGCGACGAGCGCCTTCTCGAAGACGATCGTCCCCGCTTGCGAAAAGGCGGTGATGGATTCCGACCAGAACTGGAATTTGTCGCGATCCTCGGACGGCGCACCGAGCATTTCCGCGATCACGATGGTGGGCAACGAAAACGCCAACGCGGGGATGAGATCGAACCCGTTCGAGGCGTCGATTTTCCCGACCAAATCCTCGCCGATGCCCTCGATCTTCGGACGCATGTCTTCGATCAGCTTCGGCGTGAAGGCCTTGTTGGAAAGACGCCGGTTCTTCGCTATTTTTAGTGGGTGAATATCAAAAAAAGCAGACTCGCGCGGAGGCGCAGAGAATCCAGATAGAATGAGAGAGAACAACATTGGCACCCAGGTGCTTTAAGCGGCTACAAACGTCCATTGGGAGCTTGGGCCTGGGATCCTAGAGACGGTTTATGAGGTTATTCTGGCTCGCGAACTGTCCCGGTCCATAAGAAGCAGGTGCGGACCTATCTGCGATTGACCAACGGCTTGAAGCTCGGAACCCTGCTGAACTTCGGGGAAGCCATTCTCAAAGCAAACGCAGGACCGCGGAGGAACTCTGGATGAAAATTCAAACTGCCCTCTGCGCCCCGGCGCCTCTGCGGGATAAACATCCACTGAAAACTGCGAAGAACCTGCCAAGATTCGATGAGAGGAGCTTGAAGTTTGTTAATATTCGATTAGCGACCGCGAGGCGACCGGCACTAGTGGTCTACCAGATTAACTTCCATGGCTGAAGAATGAGCTCAAACCAGGCTGGCTGAGCGTAAGTGGCGTACATGTCGGTGGCGAAGTAGTATCCCGTGACATGGAAGAAGACCGGAGCGGAAAACAATAACGAGTCCAGCCGATCCAGCACGCCACCATGTCCCGGAATGCCACGGCCCCAGTCTTTTGCATTCAACGACCGCTTGACCGCAGACATCACGAGCCCTCCGAGAAATCCAACCAGCACCAGGAGCAGGGACATTCCTGCAGCTGGGAGAGGCGGGAAGGGAGTTGCCCACCAAAGTGCGGTGCCGACGCCGGCTGCCGCGAGCCCGCCATAAATGAGCCCCTCTCGGGTCTTGCCCGGGCTCACTCCGGGAGCAATCGGGGTGCGGCCCCAGAGCTTTCCAAAGATGTATTGCAGGATATCGCTGGCCTGGGTGACCAGCACCACAAAAAACAGGAGCTTTGCGTTCTGGCCTTCATATCCCTCAATCGGGAGGTAAAGCATCATCGGCAAATAGCTAAGGAAATAGACGCATGTGAGAACGCCCCATTGCAGTTTTGCCGTCCGTTCCAAAAAGTTCCGCGTATCGCCTGCCAGTGCGCTCCGGATCGGGATAAGTACGAATGCATAAACAGGAATAAAAATCAGGAACATCGAGTACCAGGGAGCCCATGCGAAAAGGAAGTGAACAGGAAGAATTGCAAAGAAGATCCATGCCAAGGTCCGATGGTCTCCCCGCGGTGTTGGCGTGAGCGTAATAAACTCCCGGAGTGCGAGAAACGAGAGTCCCGCATAGAATAAAAAGACGCCGTTCCGTCCCAGCGCCAGAGATACGCCAAATACAGCAACCATCGCCCACCATGCATTGACGCGTTGTGAGAGATTCTCGAGCACCGGGGAGTCGGTTTGGCTACGTCTTATCAGAGCGGTAATCACGGTCGCCAAACTTAGCGCTACAATCACGCCACCAAACAAAATGAGGAGATTCCTATCAATCGTCATACGGGAGATCCTAACGCTTCGACACCTTTCCGGCACCTTTCTAAGAAGGCAGCCTTGGTTTCGTCCTTACCCAGCGGAGTCATGGGTGACCCAAACGTCACGCGACCGAGGATGGGGACTGGTAAAAACTCGCCTTTGGGCAGAATCCGGCTCAGGTTTTCCAGATTAACGGGCAGGATCTCCGCGGCTGGAAATCGCCGAACCAAATGAAAAAGTCCCGGACGGAACGGGTGCACAGTTCCATCCGCACTGCGCGTTCCTTCAGGGAATAAAATAAGGTCCTGATTATTACCCAAGGCCGAAATCATGAGATCCAGCGGGTTGTTCTGTCGCGAAATATCCTCGCGAGGCACCAGCACGGCGCGAAATAGATCGGTGGCCAAACGCTTTCTGACGAGTCCGCGGCTCCAATAGTCGGCGGCAGCGACCGGACGGCAGCGGACGCGTAATGCGGGTGGCAAAACGGCCCAGATCACGACGAAGTCGAGATGAGACGAGTGGTTGGCAATATAGATCCGCACCTGCTCTGGTATCGCGAGATCCTGTTGGACATGGACGCCGGCGAGCAAACGCACCAAGGGGGCCACCAATGCTGCGATCATAGGATGGATCGACGTTTGAGTTCGCGGGCCAAGGCTGTGAGTCGCCGCCAGCAGGTCCAGGTAACACCTAAAATAAGGAGCGAAAGCGAGACGTCCAGAATTGGCTGACTCCAAAATGGCAGAATGATACAGAGCGCAGCTGCAGCGGTGAGTAGCGCCATGCGGTGGGGTTTAGCCATGGGGCCGCGAAAATCCTGCTGGCTGGTGAGCGACGCTCCGAGCGCCCGCAGATAGGCCGTAAGGAGCGCACCCAGAGCCGCAGCAACACCAAGCCATGGGTAAGTGGATGCATATCCTGCCGCGAGGAGGATCACAGTGTCGGCCACGCGATCCGGCACTTCATTCCAAAGTTCGCCTGTCACCGACTTGCGATTTCCCTCCACAGCCACCATGCCATCCATGAGATTGCACAAGAGACGGCCTTGGATTCCCAGGATTGCAACCAGCCAGCCAATCCAGGAGGGAGCGTCGATCTGACTCGTCGGGAGAAAAAAGCCCGCCGCTGCGAGCGCAGCGAAAAATACACTCGCAAGCGAAATGGCATTGGGTGATAGACCCATGTGGCACAGGAAACCAGCGAGCGCTTGTGCCCAAGCCGCAGAACGGGATTTGAGCGGTCGGCGGGAGGTGGATTCTGTAGTGGACATAGACGGCAGTTGCAGATGCAGGACTGGCAAAACACTGCTACCTTCCGCGAAGATTATCCATTCGATTCTAAGCCGAGTGGCCAATATCCCAAAAATGCGGAACCGTGCATTTCCGCAACACCAAGATGCAACTTTGATCGTATTACCCAAACAGACCAACTAGGGTTGGTTCACCGCATGAAAGCTGCATTTAG
>JBGSMR010000246.1:0-8186 GCA_041740065.1 Chthoniobacterales bacterium | reverse complement strand
TTTTTTGTCCGACGAGGGTATTTCCGAGTGTCAACGATGACAGAAAGCGATCTCGATAGCGCTATTGAGGGGTGGGTTCCTGTCCAATTTGTTATCTCTCCGGGTGCGATTTTTCGTTTTGATGGGATATCGGTGGAAGGCAATGAGGATGTTAAAACATCGTTCATCGAAAAACGAATGCGACGCTTATCGAAACGCGTCTATGACCCTGATTTGGTCGACAAAACCTTTCGTACGCTGATTCAGACAGGGCTTTTTCGTAATTTGCGAATCACACCCGAGGCGGTCGACGGCGATCAGGTTCGGTTGTTGGTCTCCGTGGAAGAAGCTAAGCCGAAGGAGTTCGGAGTAGGTCTGGGATACGCCAGCTTCTACGGTGGAATCGTGAGTGCAAGCTACCGAGACCTGAATCTCTTTGGCACGGGCCGACCGCTGCGCATAGAGGTGGAAATAAATCAGCGCGGATTTAGTGGAGAGGTGCTCTACACCGATCCTTGGTTATTCGACACCGACTATGAATTGCGTCTCCGGCTTTATGGAATTAATGCGACGCTCAAGGGATACACGAAAAATGAAATTGGATTTCAACCAAGCATCACACGCTTCATCACTGAGGCATGGCAGGTGTCGGGATTTCTGAATGCAAAAAGTGTGGCGATCCGTGATGTGGAAATCGAACCGATCAGTCTGATTGGAGAAGAGAATTATTCCGTGTTCGCCCTCGGAATTTCGCAAACGTTGGATTTCAGAAATAACCCCGCTATTCCCACCAAAGGAGTTCTCTTCAGCACTTCCTTCGAGATCGCGCCAAATGGTGTGGGTGAGGTCGCCTATGCCCGTGGCCTTGCCAACGTCTCGTGGTATATTCCGGTGACAGCAAAATCGACCCTCGCACTGGGAGTTCGGGCAGGCGTGATTTCTCCATTGAATAGCCAAGGAATCCCTATCGATGAACGATTCTTTAATGGAGGAGCGACCACTGTGCGCAGCTTCTCAGATCTCACGCTTGGCCCTCGTGATGACGTCGGGTATCCACTTGGAGGGCAGGCAAGGACAGTATTCAATGCCGAATACACGTTTCCAATATTTGGCGATTTGTATGGAGCAACTTTTCTCGATGCAGGTAATGTGATGTCGGACGCTGCAGATTTTGGAATCGAAGGCATGCGCTACGCCATAGGTGGAGGGTTGCGCTACAACCTACCGATTGGAGCTATTCGATTAGACTATGGCTTAAATCCTTCTCCCAATCAGGGCGAGGCGCAGGGCGCCTTTCATTTTGCGATCGGAGTTGCATTCTGATCACTCATCGGTGCGGGAATACGGCTTTTGACGGGTGACAACACGTGGCGGTAAGCGGCAGCGTAGAAATCCAACGCCGTCAGGAATAGGCCGCAAATAATTGGACCCAGCGCGAATCCAATCGGACCGAATAAATAAAGCCCGCCAATCGTGCCGACAAGTATCAATAAGTCGGGCATCCGCGCATCACGGCCCACCACGCGCGGTCGAAGCACGTTGTCGATCGTGCCTACCACCCCGGCACACCAGATCAGCAACAATGTTGCTGAGAGCGATTCTCCAGAGAAATACAATGTCACAACGACAGGAACCCACACGAGCGGTGGTCCGATACCGGGAATTACGGAGAGTACGACCATCACCGCGCCCCAAAATGCAGCTCCGGTGACGCCCGCGAAGTAGAACGCTATGCCGCCGAGCGTGCCTTGGATTAGTCCGATCAAAAGAGTCCCTTTGACCGTCGCCTTGGTGATCGACATGAACCGCTCAACCATGGCGTCACGCTCATCATCCTGCATGGGGAAGTAATAGAGAATACGCTCCATGATTCTCTTACCGTCCCGAAGGAAAAAGAACATGGCATAGAACATTACGAACATGCTCAAAAGAAACCCGGCGGTGCCCGCCGTAATGGCTGTGATTTTTCCCACAAGAAAACCGCCTGCAGCCTGTGCCGCAGTCCCAATTGATGTGACCAGATCCTCCGCGTTCGGAAGCATGTCACCCATCCATGGGACCGTCCCTGCCACCAAAGATCGCAGCCGGCTAATCCCATTCACATCGAGGTTTTCCTGAAGCCATGGAATCGCGAATTCGCTGACACCCATGGCTTGCCGGGCAACGAGTGTGAGAAGTGCACTTACCGGCCCGAATAGGATGATCATAACGATGATCACGGTGAGTGCGGCAGCAAGCCCACGTTTTCCCCGAAAAATTTTCACCAAACTGCGGTGGAGGGGATAGCTCAGTCCGCTCAAGATTGCTGCAACAAAGAGTGCCTTCAGCATGGGCCACGTGACGGCAAGAAATAATCCCGCCGTGACCAAAACAAGAACAAGCACGAATATGCCGCGAAACCTGCTGGATTTTATATCAACAGATTCCATATTATTTAGCGGGTGTGGGGTTGGCTTTGCGCATGTTTGAAAGTGTTCAGTTTGGATGGACGGATTGCAAGGGTGAGGGTTGCATGGCTACAGATCGCACCTCAGTCCAGCCGTGCGGGTGCTTCAAAAACAGGAGATTGCAGCTTCTACATGAGCGGATTGGTGGCTCTGTGGACACCTAGCTCTTGTGGGTGTCTGCCGTTTTAGTTTTCGGTTCAACTGGTGCCAGAATGCAGCTCACACGGGTTCCCTTTCCCTCCCGTCTCCGGATCTGTAGTCGCGCCCCCATCGCACTTGCCCGATACCGCATCATCTGAATGCCCATTCCGTTGGCCGCACTGTTTTCACTCGAAATTCCGATTCCATCGTCTTCGATTTTGAGGATGAGATGTTTGCGCCGAAATCCCAGGCTGAGTGCGACTGTTTGCGCTCTTGCATGGCGCAGTGCGTTTGCGAGCGACTCCTGTGCGATCCGATAAAGAGAGAGCGCGGCGTTTGCATCGGCAAGTTCGATTTCCTTCTCACAGGTGAATGTGCACTTCAGGTGGGTGCTTGCGCGCGATGCGAGTTCCTGTAGTGCGGCGCTCAACCCCTGCGCATCCAGATCGACAGGATGGAGGCTTCGCGATAACTCGCGGGCTTGGTTGGTCGCGTCACGAGCCAATTCCACCAGATTTGATACTTCCGCCGCTTCAGGCGAATTCTGCCGCTTCAGCGAGGACGCAATAACTGCTGAGGTAAGCATCATCCCGCCGAGCACCTGACATAATCCATCGTGAAGGTCCTTACCTATCTGTCTTCGCTCATACTCACTGATGCTGATCAGCTCACGTTCAAGGATTTTCCGCTCTGTGACATCATTGTGAATGATTACTGCCCCACCTCCTGCCAGTTGGGTGGCATTGGCGACAAACCAGCGATCTCCTTCGCGGCGATTGGATCGCCGATACTCAAGCGTAAAAGCGGATGCGTCGCCGCAGAGAATGGATCGGATGCCCTCCACCAAAGCGCGCATTTCTCCGCTGTCGTGGCTGACGGCAGTTCGACATAACCCGAGGTAATTTGCATTTTCACAAATTCGGTTCATTGCGCCACGAGGAGTTCCGACCAGACGATTCCAAGCCGCATTGCTCTCGACGATGCGTCCGTCTGACGATAACACGGCGATTTGCTCGGGAATTGCATCAAGGATCGCCTGCTTGAATTGATCGCTGCGGAGGTGTCTAGGCTCCTGGGATGGGGGCACCACCACTGCTTGCGCAGGCATGCCGCTTTTTTGGCTAGTTGACTTACCCATGCGCTCACTATCCGACCAAGCACTGTCACACGCAAGAATTGACCAAATTTTCGCGACCTGATGGGATCGAGAGCATGAAAATCCAGCCGATTTGTGTGCGGGACGCGATGCTTCAATCACAATGAATGCCGTTCTAATAATTAACCCCGTTTCGGGTGATGCGGTCCCGAACGAGCAGAAAGTCGATGATATTCGGAAAATCCTTGGCGGTGGAGGCTTGACACTTGATGTGGCGTTTACGTCCGAAGAAAAGTCAGCAGGATTTCTGGCAAAAGAAGCAGTGACCCGCGGAGTGCCTCTGATTCTTGTCGGAGGAGGGGATGGCACAGTGAGTCAAGTCGCCACCGAGCTCGTTTTTCAGACGGCGACCCTTGGTATCATTCCACTTGGAACGTTCAACAATATCGCGCGATCACTTGCTATTCCCGTTTCGATCGAGGGCGCGTGCCGGGTCATTCTTGATGGTCAGGATCGTGAGATCGATGTTGGCCGCGCAAACGGGAAGCAGATTTTCTTTGAGGCGGCGGGGGCCGGTCTCGATGCAGCGCTCTTTCCTGCGGGTGAGGAAATAAAAGGTGGTCGCTGGTCCCGGCTTTTGGAGGTGGCAAAAGTCACGGCGGAGTTTCAGGAGCAATTGTTCACGCTTGCGTTCGACCGTCCGCTTCACGAAGCAATCCCCGAGCGACAGCGCAAGAGGTATCGCGGCCTCGAAATGGAAAGCACGACGATTCGGATGCGTGCGCTCTTGGTTGCCGTTGCTAATGGTCCATACTACGGCGGAGGCTTTACCATATCGCCGGGGTCCCGCATGAGTGATGGCCGTCTCACAGTGAATGTGTATCGGCGGTTTACCAAGATCGAGCTGATGCGACACTTTTGGTCGATCAGCCATGGGAAATTCCAATACTCGCCGAAAGTGCGCTCTTTTACTGCGGCTGAGATAGAACTATCCACGGGATCGCCGATCCCCGTTCACGTCGATGGATGCCCCTCGGGGGAAACTCCGCTGAAATTGCAGGTGGTGCCGCGCGCGGTGCGGGTCCGTTCATTCAAGAATCTGTAAAAACGATTTCATGCGTGCTGACGAGAAGATGGACGATGCATTGTCTGGAGAAGAAAAGCGCTGCGGTGCTCGCACCCTGCGTGCGCTTGAGAAGGGCTTCGCGGATATCGAGACCGAAGCGGACGCTGCCCGCGCAATCGATGAACTAGAGGGGATTGCTGTTTCGATTGACGAGCCTCCGCAGGAACCAAATCTCGAAGCCCCAGTGTCTCAGATTTTGCAACGCAAACAAATCGCACGCTCAGGTGAAAATGCCGTAGATGTCATCGCAGAGACGACCGCGCAGGTCGCGAAAGCGTCACCAGAAAACGAGGTAATGTTGGACGCAGCGATTCCCGCTGCGGACGAGGAGAGCAAACTGTGCGAGCCCTCTCAGCGTGGGCGCACCCTGCTCCGGCAGGAAATGTTAAAACGACTCGCGCCTTTTGACAGTTTGGATGCCATCGTCTATCTGGAAATTAACCGTCTCCCGCATCCTGAAGCGGCAGATCGATGGCTCGGGCGGTTTAGTCGGGCGATGACGGGGGGGCACGGATGGATTGCGGTGCTAGTTGTTGCAGCCCTCGTGGACAGGCGTCGGGCCTGGCGTGTTGCACTTCACGTATTGCCTGCCTTGTGGCTATCCACCATGACGGTTGAGTATCCCGTAAAACGCTTTTTCAGAAGACAGCGTCCGTTTCTTGCGATTGTAGAAGCGATTGTGGTGGGGCGAAAACCGGGCAGTTTTTCCTTTCCTTCTGGGCATAGCGCCGCAGCGTTCGCCGGAGCATCACTTCTGGCGCGGCAGTATCCGCAAGCAGGACGGGTGTTCTATTGTGTCGCTGGGCTCGTGGCATTCTCCCGGGTGTATTTAGGTGCCCACTATCCGGGCGATGTTCTGACTGGTGGCTTGTTGGGTGCCGGGTTGGCTCGATTGTTCAGGTCATTGATTTTCCGCGCGTTTCGCGGCATCGCTGCCCTTCGGCTCAGGTTCTAAGGGAAATCTCCTGATGCTGCTGACAGTGACACCTAGGGGAATCTCCCTCCCCGATAGGTAGATTCGCTGATGCTTCAGTCGTCAGGTCCACTGATTTTCGAAACTGGGGGATATTGCTAAGGTTGGTTCGAATTAAAAAGGAACTTCGCCATGAAACAATTGGCACAACGAAAGCAAAACTATGGAAATGACTCTCGACTTTGACACCGCTCAGGAAGACCGCCTCTTAATGCAAGAAGTGGTTCAGCGCGAACCAACCGCACTCGCCAGATTATACCGCCGATATAAAGCCATATTGAAATCCGTGGTTATGCAAGTAGTCCACGACGAAGCCGATGCCGATGACGTTCTCCAAGACGTATTCATTCAAGTCTGGGACCGAGCAAAGACGTATTCTTCAGACAAAGGCAAATTGATCAGCTGGCTTTCGACATTGGCGCGTCGCCGGGCCATCGATCGGGTGCGTCAGCACTGCGCGTACCGCCGTGCTACGGATCGATACGAAGTGGAGTGTAATCATCCCGATAAAGGCTTCTCCGAGAAACATACGGTCGAACATGCCGTGCATCAAGGAGATCTCAAGGAGTTGATTGGTAGGCATATCCGCGCTCTTCCCCTGCCACAACAAGAGGCCATACATCTCACCTTCTATGAGGGAAAAAGTCAGCGCGAGATATCGAGTCTCACCGGCACGCCATTGGGAACCGTCAAGACTCGCATCGAACTCGGAATCAAAAAGCTCAGCCAATCGATCACTGGGATGCGCGAGAAGATCGTCTAACCCGGTCGTTTGGTGCCAGCCGAGCAGGACTTCTAACTCGCGCGAAAGATCGTTCGAGGAATCGCTTTTGGCGTCGGCGTGGTGATCCTCGAAGTTGAAAGAGTTCTCGCGTTCGGCAACTTTTGGCGCACAGGAATGATTGAAGGACGAGCGTTAATATGGGTTGTTTGAGCTGAGTAATTTGCGCAACCGCGAGATTCGATCCATCCGGCAGCGACTCAAGCTGCGAACCAATTGCGAACTATTTAACATCTATGAACAATCCTGACATGATATCAGAATCCGGAGTTTCTTCGGATCAACTCTCGGAAGCAGCCTGTGTTGCGAAAGAAAAAGCCCAGACGGCGATAATTCAGAGCGAACGCTATGTCCGCGATAACCCGCTGCCATCGGTGTTTGCTGCTTTTGTGGTGGGGCTGTTGGTTGGTCTCCTCATCGGCAAGCATGAGTCCCGGCCGACAACCTGGAAAAGTGGCGTTCGCGACTGGTGGGGCAGTTGCTCGGACAATCTGCCCTCCGCCAGAGACGTCTCAAAGTCGGTCGCTTCGCAGGAAGCCGCTCTCCGTCGCGGTGCGGATAAACTCCGTAAAAAACTTCACCTCTGGTAGACCCAATGCAAAATCCATCCAAACCGCTTGAGTCTTCCGCGTCTGAAGTCATCGATAGCCTAGGTAAGTCATCCAGACATTGCATACGGAACTGTGAGGAGAAAATTCGCACGTCGCCGATCCGTGCAGTCCTTGGAGCTGCTGCAGTGGGCTATCTTTTCCGATTTGTGCCCCTAGGGTTACTGGTCGGAGGTATTGTTCGACTGCTTTTGCTTTTGGCAAAGCCTGTCATCGTTTCCTTTGGCGCGGTGAAACTCTACGAGTTCTTCCGTCAGAATGCTGCGAGGAAGCCGCAGTTTCCAGTCGAGCAGGAGTAGTCTACCACTTGGCTTAATTATGGGGTCCCGGACCGGCAGAAATGCGGGTTCGGGATCTTTTTTTGGCCGATGCCGGTTCTTCCGAAAAAAATGGTCACGCTGGAACCGTAGTTCCAACGTGACCTTTCTATCTGATGGGTATTTTCGACTGGCTGACTTAAACGTCGGATTCGCTTACATTGGACACGTCTTCCGCGCCTTCTTGCTTGAGAATCTCACGAACGTCCTTCGCCTGCTTGCCTTCGACGTTGTGAACAGCGATTAGGAAGTTTCCTTCTTTCAATTTGTCTTCATACACCTTTGCTTCGACTTCAGGGATTCCGAGACCAATGAGCGCCCCTACGACGCCTCCTGCCGCGCCCCCTGCTGCTGCACCACTGAGAGCTGCCATGATTGGACCAGCTGCGACGAAGGCACCGAGTCCGGGGATGGCAAGCATGCCGATGCCGGCAAGCAGACCGAGTGCGCCGCCGGTAAGACCGCCAGCCAGGACGCCGGTTGTTGCGCCTTCCGGTGCTTTGGTCGTTTTAACATGACCCACATCTGCAACCTCGCTGGTGTCCGGGACGACCACGGAGATTTGATCAATGGGCACTGTGAGGTGGCCCCCGAAAATCAGGCCAGTGGTTAAGCTATAAAAAGCGGTGGGGTTCGGGTAAAAACCAACCTGAAAAACCACAAAAAATGAAAGCCAAGAGAAGAAGACATGACGCAACATTCAAATCCCGGGTAGCAC